>NZ_AQPL01000032.1:0-61133 GCF_000395345.1 Cupriavidus sp. WS
CGGCGGCGGCCCGCTGCGCGTGGAAGGCGTGGGCATGTCGAGCATCCAGGGCGACGTGAAGTTCGCCGAGGCGCTCAACCGCATGGGCGTCAACGTCATGGCCGGCGCCAACTGGATCGAAGTGCGCGGCACCGAGCGCGACGACGGCCGCCTGCGCGGCATCGAGCTCGACTGCAACCACATCCCGGACGCCGCCATGACGCTGGCGGTGGCGGCGCTGTTCGCCGACGGCCCGACCACGCTGACCAACATCGCGAGCTGGCGGGTCAAGGAAACCGACCGCATCGCCGCGATGGCCACCGAGCTGCGCAAGCTCGGCGTGGAAGTGGAGGAGGGCGCGGACTACCTGAAGGTGACGCCGCCGTCGCAATGGCAGACGCCGGCCGCCGGCATCGACACCTACGACGACCACCGCATGGCGATGTGCTTCTCGCTGGCCGCGTTCGGCCCGCTGCCGGTGCGCATCAACGAGCCGGGTTGCGTGGCCAAGACCTTCCCAGATTATTTCGAGGTATTCGCCTCTGTGACGCGCTGATCACCGCGCGTGCCTGTGCGCGCCTGCCCCAGTAGCGGCCGGCGGCGTAATGCGCCACAGTAAGAGGATGCGCCGCGCGGCGCCGGCCGGCACTCTTGGCACTCTTGTTAGGAAGATTGATTTTTGTCCTGTTTCAATAAGCAATGACTATCGTCGACGTCATCACAATCGACGGGCCCACCGCCTCCGGCAAGGGCACCGTAGCGCACAAGGTGGCCGATGCGCTCAGCTTCCACTTGCTGGACAGCGGGGCCCTGTACCGCCTGGTGGCGCTCGCCAGCGAGCGGGCGGGCATCGACGCGCAGGATGTCGAGGGGCTTGCAAAACTGGCCACCCGCCTCGATGTCAAGTTCGGCCCGGACCGGGTCTGGCTCGGCGGCGAGGAGGTCAGCCTGGCCATCCGCGCCGAGGCCACCGGCAACCGCGCCTCCGCCATCGCCGTGCACCAGCCGGTGCGCGACGCGCTGACGGCGCTGCAGCGCGGTTTCCGCAAGCTGCCCGGGCTGGTCGCCGACGGGCGCGACATGGGCACCGTGATTTTCCCGGACGCCCGCCTGAAGGTGTTCCTGACCGCAAGTGTCGAGGCGCGCGCTCGCAGGCGCTATAAACAATTGATTGATAAGGGAATTTCTGCTAATATCGAAGACCTTTTGCGTGACCTCGAGTCGCGCGACCTGCGGGATCGCACCCGCACGGCCGCGCCGCTGCGTCCCGCAACGGATGCGCGGCTGCTCGACACCTCCGAGATGACGGTGGATCAGGCAGTGGCGCAGGTGCTGGAGTGGTACGCCGCGCAGGGTTGCTGACCCGCGCGCCCGGACCGCTGCGCGCCGAAGTGCCGGTGGCGCCCGCATGCGCGGAACCGCCGGTGTTGTTCAACCTGACCCCGCTGCCCAGGCAGACTGAGCGCGATCCTCGCGCCGGCCCGAGTACTGCGGATTGCTAAACAAGTTTATGTCCGACCTGCAAACTAACGAATCCTTTGCCGCACTGTTCGAGGAATCGATCGCCCGCTCCAATATGAAGGCTGGCGAAGTGATTTCCGCTGAAGTCGTGCGCATCGACCACAACTTCGTGGTCGTCAACGCCGGCCTCAAGTCCGAAGCCTTTGTGCCGGTGGAGGAGTTCCTGAACGACCAGGGCGAACTCGAAGTGCAGGCCGGCGACTACGTCTCCGTGGCCATCGACGCGCTCGAGAACGGCTATGGCGACACCATCCTGTCCCGCGACAAGGCCAAGCGCCTGGCATCGTGGCTGAACCTCGAGAAGGCGCTGGAAGACGGCGAGATCATCTCGGGCACGGTCACGGGCAAGGTCAAGGGCGGCCTGACCGTCATGGTCAACGGCATCCGCGCGTTCCTGCCGGGCTCGCTGGTCGACGTGCGTCCGATCAAGGACACCACGCCGTACGAAGGCAAGACCCTGGAATTCAAGGTCATCAAGCTGGATCGCAAGCGCAACAACGTGGTGCTGTCGCGCCGCGCCGTGGTCGAAGCGACCCTGGGCGAAGAGCGCCAGAAGCTGATGGAAACCCTGAAGGAAGGCGCCATCGTCAACGGTATCGTCAAGAACATCACCGACTACGGCGCGTTCGTGGACCTCGGCGGCATCGACGGCCTGCTGCACATCACCGATCTGGCATGGCGCCGTGTCCGCCACCCCAGCGAAGTGCTGTCGGTCGGCCAGGAAATCACCGCCAAGATCCTCAAGTTCGACCAGGAAAAGAATCGCGTCTCGCTGGGCGTGAAGCAGCTGGGCGAAGATCCGTGGGTCGGCATCTCGCGCCGCTACCCGCAAAGCACCCGCCTGTTCGGCAAGGTGACCAACCTGACCGACTACGGCGCGTTCGTCGAGATCGAAGCCGGCATCGAAGGCCTGGTGCACGTGTCGGAAATGGACTGGACCAACAAGAACGTGGCCCCGTCCAAGGTTGTCCAGCTCGGCGACGAAGTCGAAGTCATGGTGCTCGACATCGACGAAGACAAGCGTCGTATCAGCCTGGGCATGAAGCAGTGCAAGGCCAATCCGTGGGACGACTTCAGCCGCAACCACAAGAAGGGCGACAAGCTGGCCGGCCAGATCAAGTCGATCACCGACTTCGGCGTGTTCATCGGCCTGCCCGGCGGCATCGACGGCCTGGTGCACCTGTCGGACCTGTCCTGGCAGGAAACCGGCGAAGAAGCCGTGCGCAAGTACAAGAAGGGCGACGACGTGGAAGCCGTGGTCCTGGGCATCGACGTCGACAAGGAACGCATCTCGCTGGGCATCAAGCAGCTGTCGGGCGATCCGTTCAACAACTTCATCTCGGCCAACGACAAGGGTTCCCTGGTCAACGGCACCATCAAGACGGTGGATGCCAAGGGCGCCGTGGTGCAGCTGGCTGACGACGTGGAAGGCTACCTGCGCGCGTCCGAAATCTCGGCCGACCGCGTGGAAGATGCCCGCAACGTGCTGAAGGAAGGCGAGCAGATCACCGCCCTGGTGGTGAACGTCGACCGCAAGTCGCGCAACATCAACCTGTCGATCAAGGCCAAGGACAGCGCAGAGCAGCAGGAAGCGATGCAGAAGTTCCAGGCCGATACCGGCACCGCCGGCACGACCAACCTGGGCGCGCTGCTGAAGGCCAAGCTCGGCCAGGACAACCAGTAAGCATCGGTTCACTCCTGCCAGCGGATGCCCATGACCAAGTCCGAGCTTGTCGAAAAACTGGCTGCCCGGTTCCCGCAGTTGTTGCTGCGGGACGCGGACATCTCGGTCAAGACGATCCTCGATGCCATGTCCGAAGCGTTGGCCGATGGCCACCGCATCGAGATTCGCGGATTCGGCAGTTTTGGTCTGAACCGGCGTCCGCCGCGCGTGGGGCGCAACCCCAAGTCCGGCGAGAGGGTGCTGGTGCCCGAGAAACGGGTGCCGCACTTCAAGGCGGGCAAGGAGTTGCGCGAGCGGGTCGACCGCAGCCTGGTGACACAGGCCGCCGGTAACGGCGGCGGTGGCGCTGGTGCCATCGCCGGCGGCAACCATGTCGGCAATGGCAATGGCAGCAATGCCAGTGCCAATGGCAACGGCCACGGCGCGGTCCATGCGGCAACGGCGCACGGACAGCCCAAGCCGGCGGTCGCCGGCGGCGTGCTGCACGACGATGCCGGGCTGAAGCTGGCCCGTTCCTGAGTTGCTGCGATTCGCTCGCAATATGCCTGGATAGTCGAGAAAGCGCCCCGCATCGGGGCGCTTTTTCATTATGCGGGCATACAAGAGGTTACCGTTGGCGCGAGACGATTCCGCTACAATGCCGGAAATCCACAGAGGGGCGTCGCCGCCCGCTGGCCCGATGTCCGCATCGGCCTGCATTGCCGGAGCCCGATGCCTTACCTGCCGCCTGAAGTCCGCATGAAATCCTCCTGACGTCCGCATGAAACTTGTCGCCTGGATCATCCGCATTGTCCTGTTCGCGCTGCTGTTCGTGCTGGCGTTGCGCAATACCGCCGACGCCTCGCTGCGGCTGTTCTTCGACGCCGTCTGGCGCGCGCCGCTGATCCTGATCCTGCTGGCCGCCTTCGGGCTCGGCATCGTCGCCGCGCTGGCCGCGGTGGCGCCGGCGCTGATGCGCCAGCGCATCGAGATGGGCCGGCTGCGGCGCGCGCTCGGCGAGGCGCGCAGCCAGCCGCCGGAATCCCCGCGCGATCCGCAGGCCGCCGCGTCCGGCGTTCCCTACAACGTAGTCGGCCCGAAAGTCTGAGCCATGATTTTTGAAACCTGGTGGCTGCTTGCGCTGCCGCTCATCTTCGGCCTCGGCTGGATGGCCGCGCGCTTCGACGCGCGCCAGCTCCTGAGCGAGCAGGGCGCCTTGCCCCGCTCCTATTTCAAGGGGCTGAACTTCCTGCTCAACGAGCAGCCCGACCAGGCCATCGATGCCTTCATCGAAGTGGTGCGCCTGGACCCCGAGACCACCGAGCTCCACTTCGCGCTCGGCGCGCTGTTCCGCCGCCGCGGCGAGACCGAGCGCGCCATCCGCGTGCACCAGAACCTGGCCAGCCGCCAGGACCTGCCCGACGCCGAGCGCGAGCACGCGCTCTACGAGCTCGGCCAGGACTACCTGCGCGCCGGCCTGCTGGACCGCGCCGAGGAATCGCTGCGGCGGCTGATGTCCGGCCCCTACGCGGCGCCGGCCAAGCACGTGCTGCTCGAGCTCTACGAAGTCGAGAAGGAATGGAAGAAGGCCATCGACGCCGCGCGCGAGCTGCAGCCGCTCGAGCAGAAGGACTACAAGGTGCAGATCGCCCAGTTCTGCTGCGAGCTGGCGCAGGACGCTCTGCAGCGCAAGCAGCCCGACGAGGCGACCGGCTGGCTGCGCCAGGCCATCGAGGAAAATCCCGCGAACGTGCGCGCGCCGATGCTGCTCGGCGACGTGGCGATGGCCGCCGGCGACGTGGCCGGGGCGCTCGGCCACTGGTTCGGCATCGAGCAGCAGGATGCGTCCTACCTGCCGCTGGTGGCCGACCGCGTGGTCAAGGCCTACCGCCAGCTCGGCGACGAGGGCAAGGCCCTGGCATGGCTGCGCGGCCTGCTCAAGACCAGCCTGGCGCCCGAGCTGCTCGACAGCGCCTACCGCGCCGAGCTCGAGCTGCACGGCGCGCCGGCCGCCGCCACGCTGATGCGCGAGCAGTTGCGCCGCCAGCCTTCGCTGCTGGCGCTGACCAAGTATTTCGAGGCCCAGGCCGCCGAAGCGGCGCAGGCGCAGGAAGCGCCCGCCGATGTGGCCGCCAATATGCCCGCCAATATGCCCGCCGACGTGCCCGCCGGTGTTGCGGCGGTGGCGTCGCCGGCGGCCGGCCAGGACATCGCGCAGGCGCAGGAAGTCGCGGCGATCCGCGACCTGCTGCAGCATCGCACGCGCAACCTGGCCCGCTATACCTGCCGTGAATGCGGTTTCCGCGCGCGGTTGTTCTATTGGCAATGCCCCGGCTGCAACCGTTGGGAAACCTACGCGCCGCGCCGTTCGGAGGCACTCGGCTGACGCCCTGGCGTCGCACGCCAATCCCTATCTGGAGTACAAGCTATGAAAGTCACCGTTATCGGCAGCGGCTACGTCGGTCTAGTGACCGGGGCCTGCCTGGCCGAACTGGGCAACGACGTGTTCTGCCTGGATGTGGACGAGCGCAAGATCGCGCTGCTCAACGCCGGCGGCGTGCCGATCTACGAGCCGGGCCTCAAGGAACTGATCCTGCGCAATCGCGAGGCCGGCCGGCTGACCTTTTCCACCGACGTGGCGGCGAGCGTCGAGCACGCCGACGTGCAGTTCATCGCGGTCGGCACGCCGCCCGACGAGGACGGCTCGGCCGACCTGCAGTATGTGCTGGCGGCGGCGCGCAACATCGGCCGCCACATGACCGGCTTCAAGGTGGTGGTGGACAAGTCGACCGTGCCGGTCGGCACCGGCGACCGCGTCGCCCAGGCGATCCGCGCCGAGCTGGCCGCGCGCAGCCTGGAAGACCTGCAGTTCTCGGTGGTGTCCAACCCCGAGTTCCTCAAGGAAGGCGCCGCGGTGGAGGACTTCATGCGCCCCGACCGCATCGTGCTGGGCTGCGACGCCGACGTCGCGGGCCGCCACGCCAAGGCCATCATGCGCCAGCTCTACGCGCCGTTCAACCGCAACCACGAGCGCACCTTCTACATGGACGTGCGCTCGGCCGAGTTCACCAAGTACGCCGCCAACTCGATGCTGGCCACGCGCATCTCGTTCATGAACGAGCTGGCCAACCTGGCCGACGAGGTCGGCGCCGACATCGAGCTGGTGCGCATGGGCATCGGCTCCGATCCGCGCATCGGCTATAGTTTCCTCTATGCCGGCGCCGGCTACGGCGGCTCGTGCTTTCCCAAGGACGTGCAGGCGCTGATGCGCACCGCGAGCGCGCACGGCAAGCCCATGCGCGTGCTGGAGGCGGTCGAGGCCGTCAACGACGCGCAGAAGCAGGTGCTGGCCGACAAGATCGTGCGCCGCTTCGGCGAGGATCTCGCGGGGCGCACCTTCGCGGTGTGGGGCCTGGCGTTCAAGCCCAACACCGACGACATGCGCGAGGCGCCGTCGCGGGTGCTCGCGCGCGCGCTGGTGTCGCGCGGCGCCGCGCTGCGCGTGCACGACCCGATCTCGATGGCCGAGGCGCGCCGCGTGCTGGAGGAGGACCTCGCCGACATCGAGGGCGGCTTCGCGCGCGTGCATTTCAGCGACGCGCAGATGGACACGCTGGACGGCGCCGACGCGCTGGTCATCGTCACGGAATGGAAGGTCTTCCGCAGCCCCGACTTCAACCAGATCAAGCGCCGCCTGACGGCGCCCGTCATCTTCGACGGACGCAATCTGTACGAGCCCGAGGCCATGCAGGAAGCAGGCATCGAATATCATGCGATCGGGCGGCCGACCACGACGCGCTAACCGAGAAACCAACGGGAAGAACAAGCCGACGCGCTGGCTGACGGACCGGGCCGCGTTGCCAAGGATTCCATGAGCAAGAACCACATTCCGCTGCAACAGATCAATCAAGCCCGCATCCTGGTGACGGGCGACATGATGCTGGACCGCTACTGGTTCGGCGACGTGGAGCGCATCTCGCCGGAAGCGCCGGTGCCGGTCGTGCAGATCAAGCGCAGCGACGAGCGCCTCGGCGGCGCGGCCAACGTGGCGCGCAACGCGGCCGCGCTCGGCGCCAGCGTCGGCATGCTCGGCGTGGTCGGCGACGACGAGCCCGGCCGCACGCTCGAGACCCTGCTGGCGGCCAGCCACGTGCAGCCCTACCTGCATCGCGACGCGAGCGTCAACACCACCATCAAGCTGCGCGTGGTGGCGCACCAGCAGCAACTGCTGCGCGTGGACTTCGAGAACCCGCCCGCGCACGAGGTGCTGCTTTCCGTGCAGGAGCGCTTCCAGACCCTGGTCAAGGAATACAAGGTGCTGGTGCTGTCCGACTACGGCAAGGGCGGGCTGGCGCACGTGGGCCGCATGGTGGAAGCGGGCCGCGCGGCCGGCTGCCTGGTGCTGGTCGATCCCAAGGGCGACGACTACTCGCGCTATCGCGGCGCCACGCTGATCACGCCCAACCGCGCCGAGATGCGCCACGTGGTGGGGGCCTGGAAGACCGAGTCCGACCTCACCATCCGCGCCCAGAACCTGCGCCGCGAGCTGCACCTGGAAGCGCTGCTGCTGACGCGCTCGGAAGAGGGCATGACGCTCTACACCGAGGCCGAAGTGCTGCACGTGTCAGCGCAGGCGCGCGAGGTCTACGACGTCTCGGGCGCCGGCGACACCGTGATCGCCACGCTCGCCACCATGCTCGGCGCGGGCGTGCCGCTCAAGGAGGCCGTGCAGCACGCCAACCGCGCCGGCGGCATCGTGGTGGGCAAGCTCGGCACCGCCGTGGTCACCTATCCTGAACTGTTCGGTACGCCGGCGCAGGGCGCGGCACCGTCTTCCGGCTCGCACGAGTCCTCACGCACATGACCATCATCGTTACCGGCGCGGCCGGCTTCATCGGCAGCAACCTCGTCAAGGGCCTGAACGACCGCGGCGAGGACAATGTCGTCGCCGTCGACAACCTGACGCGCGCGGAGAAATTCCACAACCTGGTCGACTGCGACATCCGCGACTACGTCGACAAGACCGAATTCCTGGCCCGTTTCGCGCGCGGCGACTTCGGCAAGGTGCGCGCGGTGTTCCACGAGGGCGCCTGCTCCGACACGATGGAGCACGACGGCCGCTACATGATGGAGAACAACTACCGCTACACGCGCGCGCTGATGGAAGCCTGCCTGGAGCAGGGCGCGCAGTTCCTCTACGCCTCGTCGGCGGCCACCTACGGCGCCTCGCAGGTGTTCCGGGAAGACCGCGAGCACGAGCAGCCGCTCAACGTCTACGGCTACTCCAAGTTCCTGTTCGACCAGGTGGTGCGGCGCACGCTGCCGTCGGCGCTGTCGCAGATCGTGGGCTTCCGCTACTTCAACGTCTACGGCCCGCGCGAGGCGCACAAGGGGCGCATGGCCTCGGTGGCGTTCCACAACTTCAACCAGTTCCGCGCCGACGGCACGGTCAAGCTGTTCGGCGAATACGGCGGCTACGGCCCCGGCGGCCACACGCGCGATTTCGTCTCGGTCGAGGACGTGGTGAAGGTCAATCTGTTCTTCCTCGAGCATCCGGACAAGTCGGGCATCTTCAACCTCGGCACCGGCCACGCGCAGCCGTTCAACGACATCGCCAGCGCCGTGGTCAACACGCTGCGCGAAGCCGAGGACAAGCCGCGCCTGAGCCTGGACGAGCTGGTGCAGGAAGGGCTGGTGGAATACATCAAGTTCCCCGACGCGCTGCGCGGCAAGTACCAGTGCTACACGCAGTCCGACATGTCGCGCCTGCGCGCGGCCGGCTACAAGGATGCGTTCTACACGGTCGAGGAAGGCGTGTCGCGCTACTGCCGCTGGCTGCTGCAGCGCCGGGGCTGAGGCCGCGCACCGCGGCCCGTGGCCGGATCGACGCGGAACCTTCGATTGCCGCCGATCTGCTCCCCTCTCCCGCACGCGGGAGCGGGGAAAACGCAAGCGGCAAGCTGATCTTCCTGACAGCCTGGACGCGCGCTTCGGCGCGCGTTTTTCTTTTGGAGCCGCGCGCGGACACATCCTGGTAGCCGACGTGAACTTTGGTTGCAGGATGCGCCAGGCGCGCCGCGCGCTTCTATCCTCGGTCTTGCGGCGTCCGGTCAGGACGCGGCAACCTTCACAACGGACAGGAGAATCTCCAATGCGCAATCAGGCAATCAGGCAGTCGCTCATGCAATCGCTCGTGCAGTCACGCACGCGGTCGCTCATGCAATCGCTCAAGCAGTCGATTCCGCACTCGATCAGGCACTCGCTCGCGCAGTCGGTCAGGCTGGTGTCCAGGCATGCGGTGCTGGCGCTTGCGCTCTGCTTTTCGCTGGCGGGCGCGGCCCATGCCGCCGTCGACGTGAACACCGCCGACGAGGCCACGCTGGTGACGCTCAAGGGCATCGGCCCGGCCACGGCCAGCACCATCGTGGCCGAGCGCGCCAAGGGCGGGCCCTTCAGGGATGCGGCCGACCTCGCCGACCGCGTCAAGGGCCTGGGCCAGAAGTCGGTGGCACGGCTGCAGGAAGCCGGCATGACCATCGGCGCGGGCGCCGCGCCGAAGCCCGCTGCCGCGGCCGTGGCGAAGAAGGAGGCCAGGCCCGCGGAGAAGGCGCCGGCCAAGGCCCTCAAGTAACCCGCGCTCCCCGGAGCCGCGCCGCGTGCCATCGCGCAAGCCGTCGCGCATGCCATCGTGTATGCCATCGTGCGCGGCGCGCGGCGCACCGTCGAAGCCCCGGCCGCGTCCGGGGCTTCCCGCCGTCATGCACCACGATCGTGGCAAGGCCGCATGCCCGCGCCGGCATGCGCTGGTACGGCTTGTGCTAGTTCCGGTGGCTTCGCATGAATGCGGCCGCGCGGTATCATGCGCACGCCCGCGCGGACCGAGCCGGCCGCGCGGCCACGACAAACCAACCCAGGCCGGATCTCCAGGCCAAGGACAAGAAAGGGAGCTCGACGATGGCAAATGGTGAGGACGCGGGATTCCTGCCCAGGTGGCGGCTGAAGACACATGGCGTGATCGCGCCCGACGAGCGGCTGCCTGCCGGCCAGACCGTGCTGGCGGGCATCCAGCACGTGGTGGCGATGTTCGGCTCGACCGCCATCGCGCCGATCCTGATGGGCTTCAATCCCAATATCGCGATCCTGTTCTCCGGCATCGGCACGCTGATCTTCTTCCTGTGCGTGCGCGGCCGGGTGCCGAGCTACCTCGGCTCGAGCTTCGCCTTCATCGCGGTGGTGATCGCCGCCACCGGTTATGCCGGCAGCGGCCCGAACCCGAACATCCCGGTCGCGCTCGGCGGCATCATCGCCGCGGGCGCGCTCTACCTCGTCATCGGGCTGGTGGTGCAGGCGGTGGGCTACCGCTGGGTGGAGCGGCTGATGCCGCCGGTGGTCACGGGCGCCATCGTCGCGGCCATCGGCCTGAATCTCGCGCCGGTGGCGGTCAAGGCCGTGAGCGGCGCGGCGCTCGACACCTGGGTCGGCCTGGCCACGGTGCTGGCGGTGGGCCTGGTGGCGGTGCACGCGCCGGGCATGCTGCGCCGCCTGCCGGTGCTGGTCGGCGGGCTGTTCGGCTACCTGCTGTACTGCGTCTGCACCAACCTCATGGGGCTGGGCAAGGCCATCGACTTCTCCGGCGTGGCCGCGGCGAGCTGGTTCGGCCTGCCGGTGTTCACTTCGCCGGTGTTCCAGGCCAGCGCCATGCTGCTGATCGCGCCGGTGGCGATCGTGCTGGTGGCCGAGAACCTCGGGCACATCAAGGCCATCAGCGTGATGACCGGGCGCAATCTCGACCCGTACATCGGCCGCGCGTTCATCGGCGACGGCATCGCCACCATCATTTCGGCGGGCGGCGGCGGCACCGGCGTGACCACCTACGCCGAGAACATGGGCGTGATGGCGGTGACGCGGATCTACTCCACGCTGATCTTCGTGGTGGCCGCGGTGGTAGCGCTCATCCTGGGCTTCTCGCCCAAGTTCGGCGCGCTGATCCTGACCATCCCGGGGCCGGTGATCGGCGGCCTGACCATCGTCGTGTTCGGCCTGATCTCGGCCACCGCGGGGCGCATCTGGGTCGAGAACAAGGTGGACTTCTCCAGCTCGCGCAACCTCATCACGGTAGGCGCCACGCTGACCGTGGCCGCCGGCGACCTGACCCTCAAGCTCGGCGGCATGACGCTGGGCGGCATCGGCACCGCCACCTTCGGTGCCATCCTGCTGTACCACCTGCTGGGCGAGCGCAAGGGCGGCGAGGCCGAGGCCTGACGCTTGCTGTCCCGCCGGCGTTGCCATGAGGCGGGCTGTCGCAGCCGCGGCGGCCCGGCGCGCCTGCCGGCGCGAGTATTACGGCTGGATTACAATGTCCGCCGACATTCGGAATCCCGCTCATCATGGCCTACAAGACGATCGAAGACACCATCGGCAATACGCCGCTGGTGCAACTGCAGCGCATCCCCGGCGCCGCCGGCGCCCCGCGCGGCAACGTAATTCTCGGCAAGCTCGAGGGCAACAACCCGGCGGGCTCGGTCAAGGACCGGCCGGCGGTGTCGATGATCGCCCGCGCCGAGGCGCGCGGCCGCATCAAGCCGGGCGACACGCTGATCGAGGCCACCTCGGGCAACACCGGCATCGCGCTGGCGATGGCCGCCGCCATCCGCGGCTACAAGATGGTGCTGATCATGCCCGAGGACCTGAGCATGGAGCGCCGCCAGAGCATGGCCGCGTATGGCGCCGAGATCATCCTCACGCCGGTCAAGGGCGGCATGGAGTACGCGCGCGACCTCGCCGACTCGATGGAGCGCGACGGCCGCGGCGTGATCCTCGACCAGTTCGCCAACCCGGACAACCCGCTGGCCCACTACGAGACCACCGGCCCCGAGATCTGGCGCGAGACCGAAGGGCGTATCACTCACTTCGTCTCGGCGATGGGCACCACCGGCACCATCACCGGCGTGTCGCGCTACCTCAAGGAGCAGAGCGCCGCGGTGCAGGTGGTCGGCGCGCAGCCGGCCGAAGGCTCGCGCATTCCCGGCATCCGCAAGTGGCCGGAGGCGTACATGCCGAAGATCTACGATCCCAAGTACATCGACCGCACCGAACTGGTCAGCCAGGGCGACGCCGAGCACATGGCGCGCCGCATGGCGCGCGAGGAAGGCATCTTCTGCGGCATCTCCGCCGCCGGCGCGCTGTGCGTGGCGCTGCGCATCGCCGAGGAAGTGGAGAACGCCACCATCGTCTTCGTGGTGTGCGACCGCGGCGACCGCTATCTGTCCACCGGGGTGTTCCCGGCCTGAGGCCCGCGCCACAGGCATCGCGCGCATCGCACACATCGCGCACAGCGCGCACAGCGCGCGCGCCAGCAAAAAGCCCCGCTCATGGCAGCGGGGCTTTTTGTTTGCCGGCGGCGGCGACTGGCGTCAGGCCATCGCCGCCTTGACCGCTTCGCCGAGCTGGTACACCGCCAGCGCGTAGAAGAAGCTGCGGTTGTAGCGCGTGAGCACGTAGAAATTGCGCAGGCCCAGCATGTAGTCGGTGGTCTCGCCCGGCGTGGGCAGGTCCACCACCAGCACGCCGGTCTCGCCTTCGCGCGCGAGGTCGATCGGCTCGTCCACGCGCAGGCCGGCCTTGAGCAACTGGCTGAGCGTGCGGGTCGGCCAGGGCTCGCCGTCGGCCGCGGCCGTGGCGATGCCGCGGCTGCCTTCGTCGGGCGCGATGCGCCACGCCACCGGGCGGCCCTGTTCCCAGCCGTGCAGCTGCAGGAAGCGGCCCACGCTGCCGATGGCGTCGGTGGGGCTGTTGCGCAGGTCGATGTGGCCGTCGCCGTCGTAGTCGATGGCGTACTCGCGCAGGCTGGTGGGCATGAACTGCGGGATGCCGATCGCGCCGGCGTAGGAGCCCAGCACCGAGAACACGTCGGTGCCGGTGTCGCGGCACCACAGCAGGTAGTCGGAGAGCTGGTTGCGGAACAGCGTGGTGCGGGCCTCGCGGTTGGGCGTGTCGGGGTAGTCGAAGGCCAGCGTGGAGAGCGAGTCGATCACGCGGAACGTGCCCATGTCGCGCCCGTAGATGGTCTCCACGCCGATGATGCCGACGATCACCGAGGCCGGCACGCCGAACTCGGCCTCGGCGCGGCGCAGCGTGTCGCGGTTCTGCTGCCAGAAGCGCACGCCGGCGTTGATGCGGATCGGCTCGATGAAGCGCGAGCGGTAGGCGCGCCAGCTTTTGCGCCCCGGCGTGGCCGGCGGCATGATCAGGCGCGCCACCGTGGACGAATAGACGGTCTGGCCGAACCAGTCTTCGAGCGTGGCGCGCGGGAAGCCGTGGCGCGCCACCATGTCGTCGATGAACGCGCGGCTCCTGGGGTTGTCGCGGTAGCGGCCCGGCTCGATCTCTTCTTCGCGCACGCTCACGCGGCGCTTGCCGGCCGCAAGCAGGGCGGGGGAGACGCCGCACAAGCTCAATGCGGCAGCGGAAAGCGCGGCGCCCAGCAAGGGGCGGCGCAAGGAGCGCTGGATGTCGGTCATGGTGTCCTTTGCAAGTCGCTGCGAGTATAGCGGATGGTGCGCGCGCGGCGCCCCGCTGGGTGGCCGCGCCGGCATGTGCTAACGTAGCGATTGGAGACAACCATAAAGCAAGAAGACATGCCGACAGGCTTCTACACGCATCCCGAATTCCTGCTGCATGAGATGGGGCATTTTCATCCGGAATGCCCGGAGCGCCTGCAGGCCATCGAGGACCAGTTGATCTCGCACGGCATGGATGGCCTGCTGGACCGGCGCGAAGCCCCGCCCGCCACGGCCGAGCAGATCGGGCGCGTGCACCGGCCGGAATACGTCGCCAGCCTGGCCGCCGCCAGCCCCGCCAGCGGCTATCACCCGATCGATCCCGACACGCTGATGAACAGCCACACGCTGGCCGCCGCCGGGCTGGCCGCCGGCGCCGCCGTGGCCGCCACCGACGCGGTGATCGCCGGCGAGATCGAGAACGCCTTCTGCTGCGTGCGCCCGCCCGGCCACCACGCCGAGCCGGACCGCGCGATGGGCTTCTGCTTCTACAACAACGTGGCGGTGGCGGCGCGCCACGCGCTGGCCGCGCACGGGCTGGAGCGGGTGGCCATCGTCGATTTCGACGTGCACCACGGCAACGGCACCGAGGCGGCGTTCCGCTGCGACCAGCGGGTGCTGATGTGCAGCTTCTTCCAGCACCCGTTCTATCCCTACAGCGGCACCGAGCACATCGCCGCCAACATGTCGAACATCCCGCTGCCGGCCTATACCAACGGGCTGGCGGTGCGCGAGGTGGTGGAGACGATCTGGCTGCCGCGCCTGCACGACTTCAAGCCGCAGATGCTGTTCATCTCGGCGGGCTTCGATGCCCACCGCGAGGACGACCTCGGGCAGATGGGCCTGGTCGAGCAGGACTACGCCTGGATCACCGCGCAACTGATGGAAGTGGCCCGCGCCCACGCCAGCGGGCGCATCGTCAGTTGCCTGGAGGGCGGCTACAACCTCAGCGCGCTCGGGCGCAGCGTGCTGGCGCACCTCAAGGTGCTGCTCGAACAATAAGAAACAGCAAATACAGGAGACCGCCGGCATGGCAGAAACCGACAACCGCGCGGCCACGCCGCTGCTGGCCGAGAGCCTGGACGCCGCGGGCGTGCTGCGGCTGACCATGAACCGCCCCGAGGCCTTCAACGCCTTGTCCGAGGGCCTGCTCGACGCGCTCGCCGCCGCGTTCTCCCGCATCGCCGCCGATCCCGCCGTGCGCGTGGTGGTGCTGGCCGGGGCCGGGCGCGCCTTCTGCGCCGGCCACGACCTGCGCGAGATGCGCGCCAGCCCGTCGCATGCCTACTACCGCGCGCTGTTCGACCGCTGCACGCGCATGATGATGGCGATCCACAAGATGCCGCAGCCGGTGATCGCGCGCGTGCAGGGCATCGCCACCGCCGCCGGCTGCCAGCTGGTGGCGATGTGCGACCTGGCGGTGGCGGCCGACGACGCCCGCTTCGCGGTGTCCGGCGTCAACCTCGGCCTGTTCTGCTCGACGCCGGGCGTGGCGCTGTCGCGCGACGTCTCGCGCAAGCAGGCGCTGGAGATGCTGCTGACCGGCGACATGATCGATGCGGCACAGGCGCGCGAGCGCGGCCTGGTCAACCGCGTGGTGCCGGCCGACGCGCTTGACGCCGAGGTCGCGCGTCTGGCCGCCAGCATCTGCGCCAAGCCGGCCGCGGCGGTGGCCGCCGGCAAGGGGCTGTTCTACCGCCAACTGGAGATGGGTATCGAGGCGGCCTACCAGCTGGCCGGCCAGACGATGGCCTGCAACATGATGGACGACGCGGCACTGGAAGGCGTGCAGGCCTTCCTGGACAAGCGGCCCCCTTCGTGGCGGGGCGCCTAAGCAGCTTTTTGCCGTTCCATATGCCGTGAACATATAAAGACATCGGCAAAAAGTCGTTTCTGGTATGAAGCGGATCGCTTAAAATGCGAGCTTCGCCAAAAAAACAAGATGCGGCAACAGCGCTTGAGACATTTCTCGCCTGTTGCCGTTTTCATTTCACATGATCGAACTGCAAGGTCTATCGCAGCGCTTTCCCGGCGGGTCGGGCGAAGTGCATGCATTGCGGGATGTCAGCCTGTCCATCGCCCCCGGCGAGGTCTTCGGCATCATCGGCCGCAGCGGCGCCGGCAAGAGCACGCTGGTGCGCGCCATCAACCTGCTCAACCGGCCCAGCGCCGGCCGCGTGATCGTCGCCGGCCAGGACCTGACCGCGCTCGGCAGCGGCGCGCTGCGCCAGGCCCGCCGCGACATCGGCATGATCTTCCAGCATTTCAACCTGCTGTCGTCGCGCACCGTGTACGACAACGTGGCGCTGCCACTGGAGCTGGCCGGCAAGTCCAGGAGCGAGATCTCCGCGACGGTGCTGCCGCTGCTGGATCTGGTCGGCCTGTCGGCGCTGAAGGACCGCTATCCCGCCCAGATCAGCGGCGGGCAGAAGCAGCGCGTGGGCATCGCCCGCGCGCTGGCGAGCAAGCCCAAGGTGCTGCTGTCCGACGAGGCCACCTCGGCGCTCGACCCGGAAACCACGCGCGCCATCCTGGAGCTGCTGCGCCAGATCAACCGCGACCTGGGCCTGACCATCGTCATGATCACGCACCAGATGGAAGTGATCAAACAGGTGTGCGACCGCGTGGCCGTGCTCGAAGCCGGGCAGGTGGTGGAAAGCGGCCGCGTGATCGACGTCTTCCTGCGCCCGCAGCACGAGGTCACGCGCGCCATGATCGGCGACGTGATCGCGCAGGAGCTGCCGGCGAGCGTGCTCAAGCGCGTGGAAAGCCGGCTCGGCAACGGCCGCGACCACGTCTACCGCCTCGCCTTCACCGGCGCCGGCGTGGACCAGCCGGTGCTGGCCCAGGCCATCCGCCGCCACGGGCTGGACTTCAACATCCTGCACGGGCACATCGACGAGATCCAGGGGCAGGCCTTCGGCTCGCTGGCCATCATGGCCACCGGCGAGCCGGCCGACGTCAAGGCCGCGATGGCCTTCCTGCAGGAGCAAGGCGTGGTAGTGGAGGAGATCGAGCATGTGGTCTGAAATGTTTGACCTGTTCCTGACCTCGTTCAACGAGACCCTGCTGATGGTGGGCATCTCGGGCGTGGTCGGGGCGCTGTTCGGCGTGCCGCTGGGCGTGCTGCTGCACCTGACCAACCGCGGCGGCGTGCTGTCGCACCCGCTGTTCAACCGCACCATTGGCGTGGTGGTCAACGCGGTGCGCTCGATCCCGTTCATCATCCTGCTGGTGGTGGTGATCCCGTTTACTCGCTTCATCGTCGGCTCGTCGATCGGCACCACGGCGGCCGTGGTGCCGCTGACCATCGCCGCGATCCCGTTCATCGCGCGGCTGGTGGAAAGCGCGCTGCGCGAAGTCGACAAGGGCCTGGTGGAAGCGGCCCAGTCGATGGGCGCGACCACCGGCCAGATCGTCATGAAGGTGCTGCTGCCCGAGGCCATGCCCGGCATCGTGGCGGGCCTGACCATCACCTTCGTCAGCCTGGTGGGCTACTCGGCGATGGCCGGCGCCATCGGCGGCGGCGGGCTGGGCGACCTCGGCATCCGCTACGGCTACCAGCGCTACATCACCGAGGTGATGGTGGCGGTGGTGCTGATCCTGATCGTCTTCGTGCAGGCGGTGCAGAGCTTCGGCGACTGGCTGGTGCGGCGCATCAGCCATAAGTAAGCGATAGGCAAGCGATAAGTCAGCGCCGGGACATGCGGAAGAAAACCGGCAATCAGAGCATTCGGGAAACAAGGAAGCCAGTCATGCAACGTCGCAACGTGCTGCAATGGATCGCCGGCGCCGCCATCGGCGCCGCCTTCGCCACCGGCGCCATCGCGCAGGAAAAGCCGATCAAGGTCGGCGTCACGGGCGGCCCGCACGCCCAGATCATGGAGCAGGTGAAGAAGGTCGCGGCCAGGGACGGCCTCAACATCCAGCTGGTGGAGTTCAGCGACTACATCCAGCCCAACGCCGCGCTGGCCGCGGGCGACCTCGACGCCAACAGCTACCAGCACCTGCCGTACCTGGAAGCGCAGATCAAGGACCGCGGCTACAAGTTCACCCACGTCGGCTTCACCGTGACCTTCCCGATGGGCGTGTACTCGAAGAAGCTCAAGTCGCTCGACCAGCTCAAGGACGGCGCGCGCGTGGGCGTGCCCAACGACCCCACCAACGGCGGCCGCGGCCTGCTGCTGCTGCAGAGCAAGGGCATCATCAAGCTGCGCCCGGATGCCGGCCTGAAGGCCACGCCGCTGGACATCGTGTCCAACCCGAAGAAGATCAGGATCGTGGAACTGGACGCGGCCCAGTTGCCGCGCTCGCTGGACGACCTCGACGCCGCCGCCATCAACGGCAACTATGCCGAGTCCGCCGGCCTGTCGCCGACCAAGGACGCGATCGCGATGGAAGGCCCGAAGGGCCCCTATGCCAACCTGATCGCCATCCGCGAGGCCGACCGGAACAAGCCGTGGGTGGCCAAGCTGGTGAAGGCCTACCACTCGCCCGAGGTCAAGCAGTACGTGCTGAGCACGTACAAGGATTCGGTGATTACCGCCTGGTAAGTTGGAGAAAAACCCGCAGACCGGCGTGCCGCTGGGCAGTCCGCGGCACAATGGCGCGAGGTTTTCACGCTGCCGGGCTATGCCCGGCAATTCTTTGCCGATAAAATAGTACGACCGTTCGAAAAACAAGAAGGCCGCCGACCCGGTGGTTATAATGGCGGGCGAACCAAATTTCTGACTATCGACTATCAGTGGAGTGAGCGCATGAAAGTACTCGTCGCAGTCAAGCGCGTGGTGGATTACAACGTCAAGGTCCGGGTCAAGTCGGACGGCACGGGCGTGGATCTGGCCAACGTCAAGATGAGCATGAACCCGTTTGACGAAATCGCCGTGGAAGAAGCGGTGCGCCTGAAGGAAGCCGGCGTGGCGACCGAGGTGATCGCCGTGTCGTGCGGCGTGGCGCAATGCCAGGAAACCCTGCGCACCGCGATGGCGATCGGCGCCGACCGCGGCATCCTGGTCGAGTCGAACGAAGACCTGCAGCCGCTGGCCGTGGCCAAGCTGCTCAAGGCACTGGTCGAGAAGGAACAGCCGCAGCTGGTGATCCTGGGCAAGCAGGCCATCGACGACGACTCCAACCAGACCGGCCAGATGCTGGCCGCGCTGGCGGGCCTGCCGCAAGCCACCTTCGCCTCCAAGGTGACGGTCGCCGATGGCCGGGCCTCGGTGACGCGCGAAGTGGACGGCGGCCTGGAAACGCTGTCGCTCAAGCTGCCGGCGGTGGTCACCACCGACCTGCGCCTGAACGAGCCGCGCTACGTCACGCTGCCCAACATCATGAAGGCCAAGAAGAAGCCGCTCGAGACCGTCAAGCCCGAGGACCTCGGCGTCGACGTCGCGCCGCGCCTGAAGACCGTCAAGGTCGTCGAGCCGCCCAAGCGCAGCGCGGGTGTGATGGTGCCGGACGTCGCGACGCTGGTGCAGAAGCTGAAGAACGAAGCCAAGGTCATCTGAGCGCCAGGAGATAAAACATGACTGCACTCGTCATTGCTGAACACGACAACCAATCCATCAAGTCGGCCACGCTGAACACCGTGACCGCGGCCGTCCAGTGCGGCGGCGACGTCCACGTGCTGGTTGCCGGCGCCAATGCCAAGGCCGCCGCCGAGGCCGCCGCCAAGATCGCCGGCGTGGCCAAGGTGCTGCTGGCCGACGCGCCGTACTTCGGCGACGGCCTGGCCGAGAACATCGCCGAGCAGGTGCTGGCCATCGCCAGCGACTACAGCCACATCCTGGCGCCCGCCACCGCCTACGGCAAGAACATCCTGCCGCGCGTGGCCGCCAAGCTGGACGTGGCCCAACTGTCGGACATCACCAAGGTCGACAGCCCGGACACCTTCGAGCGCCCGATCTACGCCGGCAACGCGATCTCGATCGTGCAGTCGTCGGACAAGGTCAAGGTCATCACCGTGCGCGGCACCGGCTTCGACGCCGCCGCCACCGAAGGCGGCTCGGCCGCCGTGGAGAACCTGCCGGCCGTGGCCGACACGGGTATCTCGCAATTCGTCTCGCGCGAAGTCACCAAGAGCGACCGCCCGGAACTGACCGCCGCCAAGATCATCGTGTCCGGCGGCCGCGGCGTGGGCTCGGGCGAGAACTACACCAAGGTGCTGACGCCGCTGGCCGACAAGCTGAACGCCGCGATGGGCGCCTCGCGCGCCGCGGTGGACGCCGGCTTCGTGCCGAACGACTACCAGGTCGGGCAGACCGGCAAGATCGTCGCGCCGCAGCTGTACATCGCCGTCGGCATCTCGGGCGCGATCCAGCATCTGGCCGGCATGAAGGACTCCAAGGTGATCGTGGCGATCAACAAGGACGCCGAGGCGCCGATCTTCTCGGTGGCCGACTACGGCCTGGTCGGCGACCTGAACACCGTCGTGCCGGAACTGGTGGCGGCGCTGGGCTGATCGCGCGGGCCCGCAGGGCCCGGCCAGAAAGTGCAAGCCGTTCCGGGTCCGCCCGCGAACGGCTTTTTCATACATACCCGGAGACATCGATGACCTATCGTGCCCCGCTCAAGGACATGCTGTTCGTGATGAACGAACTGGCTGGCCTCGACGCAGTCAGCAAGCTGCCCGGTTTCGAGGACGCCACGCCGGAGACGGCGCAGGCGGTGCTCGACGAGGCGGCCAAGTTCAACGAGCAGGTGGTGGCGCCGCTCAACCGCATCGGCGACACCGCCCCCAGCAGCTGGAAGGACGGCGTGGTGACGACCACGGCCGGCTTCAAGGAAGCCTTCCGCCAGTTCGCCGAAGGCGGCTGGCAGGGCGTGCTGCATTCGCCGGACTTCGGCGGCCAGGGCCTGCCCAAGCTGATCGCCACCGCCTGCAACGAGATGCTCAACAGCGCCAACCTGTCGTTCGCGCTGTGCCCGCTGCTGACCGACGGCGCCATCGAGGCGCTGCTCACCGCCGGCAGCGACGCGCAGAAGGCCGTCTTCCTGCCCAGGCTGATCTCGGGCGAGTGGACTGGCACCATGAACCTGACCGAGCCGCAGGCCGGCTCGGACCTGGCCGCGGTGCGCACGCGCGCCGAGCCGCAGGGCGACGGCACCTACAAGGTGTTCGGCACCAAGATCTTCATCACCTACGGCGAGCACGACATGGCACAGAACATCGTCCATCTCGTGCTGGCGCGCACGCCCGATGCGCCCGAGGGCGTGAAGGGCATCTCGCTGTTCATCGTGCCCAAGTTCCTGGTCAACGAAGACGGCTCCACCGGCGCGCGCAACGACGTGCACTGCGTGTCGATCGAGCACAAGCTCGGCATCAAGGCCAGCCCCACCGCCGTGCTGCAGTTCGGCGACCACGGCGGCGCCATCGGCACGCTGGTGGGCGAGGAGAACCGCGGCCTCGAGTACATGTTCATCATGATGAACTCGGCGCGCTTCTCGGTCGGCATGCAGGGCGTGGCGGTGTCCGAGCGCGCCTACCAGCAGGCCGTGGCCTTCGCCCGCGAGCGCGTGCAGAGCCGCCCGGTCGACGGCTCCGCGCGCGAGGCGGTCACCATCATCCACCATCCCGACGTCAAGCGCATGCTGATGACCATGCGCGCGCTGACCGAAGGCGCGCGCGCGGTGGCCTACGTGGCCGCGGGCGCGTGCGACACCGCGCACCGGCACCCGGACGAGGCCGTGCGCCGGCAGTCCCAGGCCTTCTACGAGTTCCTGGTTCCCGTCGTCAAGGGCTGGAGCACCGAGCTGTCGATCGAAGTCACCAGCCTCGGCGTGCAGGTGCACGGCGGCATGGGCTTCATCGAGGAGACCGGCGCCGCGCAGCACTACCGCGACGCGCGCATCCTGCCGATCTACGAAGGCACCACCGCCATCCAGGCCAACGACCTGGTCGGGCGCAAGACCGCGCGCGACGGCGGCGCGACCGCGCGCGCGATCTGCGCGCAGATCGCCGAGACCGAGGCCGCGCTGGGTAAGCAGGGCGGCGCGGCCTTCGTGGCGGTGCAGGCGCAACTGGCGCGGGGCCGCGCGGCGCTCGAAGCCGCGGTGGCGTTCGTGGCCGGCCATGCCAAGACGGACCCCAACGCGGTGTTCGCCGGCAGCGTGCCTTACCTGAAGCTGTGCGGCATCGTGTTCTCGGGCTGGCAGCTCGCCCGCGCGATGCTGGCCGCGCAGGCGAAGCACGGCGAGGACGCGGCGTTCCACGGCGCCAAGATCGCCACGGCGCATTTCTTCGCCGAGCACATCCTGTCGCAGGCATCGGGTTTGCGCGATGCCATCGTGGCCGGCGCGGCGCCGGTCAATGCCTTGAGCGAAGCGCAGTTCTGACGGCGGTGGCGGTGCGGTAGAAACAAGAAGGGCGGCCCCGAAAGGGTCGCCCTTTTTGCTGATAAAGCGCCGTTTAACGCGCCGCGTGCCGAGGGGTTGCTTCCCTTTCCCGCACGCGGCGTGCAGACCGGAGAAGGAAGACCGCAAGCCGGCCCGGCCGGCCGCTCAGGCCACCGCGGGGCGGTGCGCGGCGCGCGCGCCCGGCTGCTTGAGGTAGCGCGTCACCGACAGGTCGTCCGCGCGGATGGCCGGCGAGGTGCCGGACACCAGGTCCGACAGCAGCTTGCCCGAGCCGCAGGCCATGGTCCAGCCCAGCGTGCCGTGGCCGGTGTTGAGCCACAGGCCCTTGAGCGGCGTGGGGCCGACGATGGGCGTGCCGTCCGGCGTCATCGGGCGCAGGCCGGTCCAGAAGGTGGCGCGGCTGACGTCGCCGGCGCCCGGGAACAGGTCGGTCACCACGTGCTCGAGCGTGCGGCGCTTGGACGGGTCCAGCGAACGGTCGTAGCCGACGATCTGGGCCATGCCGCCCACGCGGATGCGGTCGTCGAAGCGCGTGATGGCGACCTTGTAGGTCTCGTCGAGCACGGTCGACACCGGGCTGCGCTCCGCGTCGGCCATCGGCACGGTGATGGAGAAACCCTTGAGCGGGTAGACCGGCAGGTTCGAGAGGCCCGGCAGGATGTTCTTCAGGAACGGCGTCGACCAGCTTCCCAGCGCCACCACCACGAGGTCGGCCGTCACCGGCTGGCCGCCGATCATCGCGCCGGTGACGGTGTCGCCGCGGGTCAGCAGCCCGTCGATGGTGCGCTCGTAGTGGAACTTCACGCCGAGGCCCTCGGCCATCGCCGCGAGCTGGGTGGTGAACAACTGGCAGTCGCCGGTTTCGTCGTTGGGCAGCCGCAGGCCGCCGCTCAGCTTGTGGCTGACCGCGGCCAGCGCCGGTTCGCTCGCGGCGAGATCCCCGCGCGACAGCAACTGGTAGGGCACGCCGGCCTGCTCGAGCACGGCGATGTCCTTGGCGGCGCCGTCGAGCTGCTCCTGCGTGCGGAAGACCTGCAGCGTGCCTTGCTGGCGGCCTTCGTAGGCGATGCCGGTATCGGCGCGCAGCGCGCGGATGCAGTCGCGGCTGTACTCGGCCAGCCGCACCATGCGTTCCTTGTTGGTGGCGTAGCGCTCGGCCGAGCAGTTCATCAGCATCTGCCACATCCACTGCAGCTGGAACAGCGTGCCGTCCGGGCGCACCGACAGCGGCGCGTGTTCCTGGAACATCCACTTGATGGCCTTGAGCGGCACCCCGGGCGCGGCCCACGGCGATGCGTAGCCGGGCGAGATCTGCCCGGCGTTGGCGAAACTGGTGCCGAGCGCGGGCGCGGCCTCGCGGTCGATCACGGTGACTTCGTGGCCGGCGCGGGCCAGATACCAGGCGCTTGTCACGCCAATTACACCGCTGCCAAGGACGAGAACTCGCATAGTCGGGGGCTCGAAACCAAAAAAGAGGGTGGATAAAGTAATTCTCTCTATACTATTTAAATATATGCAGTCATAGTTATCGTAATTTTCAAGGAAACAGGAACTACTCATGAGAACGAGTCGGCAACCGGTGCGCAGCCTCGACCGGCTGGACCGCAAGATCCTGGCGCTGCTCCAGGCCGACGGGCGGATGTCGATGAAAGAGCTGGCCGAGGCCGTCGGGCTGACCATCACGCCCTGCATCGAGCGGGTCAAGCGCATGGAGCGCGACGGCGTGATCATGGGCTACTACGCGCGGCTCAATCCGGCCCTGCTGGGCAGCGGCCTGCTGGTGTTCGTGGAGATCTCGCTGGGCAACAAGTCCGGCAACATGTTCGAGCAGTTCCGCCGCGAGGTCTCGCGCATCCCGGAAGTGCTCGAATGCCATCTGGTGTCCGGCGATTTCGACTACCTCATCAAGGCGCGCATCCGCGAGATCGGCGAGTACCGCCGCCTGCTCGGCGACATCCTGCTGCAGCTGCCCGGCGCCGCGCAGTCCAAGAGCTACGTGGTGATGGAGGAAATCAAGGAGACGCTGGCGATCGCCGTCGACGAAAAGGCGCCGCTCGCCTGAGGGCGGCCCGCCAGCCCGCGGCGCTTTCCCGCGCGCCGCCACGCCCCCGGAAAATCTGCATGCGGCGCCTCGATACTGTATATTTATACAGTATATCGTAACGCGCAGCAGGAGTTGTCATGGCGTCACTCAAGACCGGTTTCCAGCGCGGCCGCGGGGCGCTTTCCAACGTCGAATCCCGCTTCGACGGCTGGTCGCGCGAGCCCGACGACGACGACCTCGCGGCGGTCCTGGAAGCCCACGGCGAGCTGCCCCCGCGCAAGACCATCGTGGTCCTCGAAGCGGCGAAATCGATCATCACGCGCAACCAGTCGCCCGACATCCCGTTCGACCAGTCGATCAACGTCTACCGCGGCTGCGAGCACGGCTGCTCGTACTGCTTCGCGCGCCCGACCCACGCCTACCTCGGGCTGTCGCCGGGGCTGGACTTCGAGACGCAGCTGTTCGCCAAGCCGAACGCGGCCGAGCTGCTGCGGCGGGAACTGAGCAAGAAGCACTACGTGCCCTCGGTGATCGCGCTCGGCACCAATACCGACCCTTACCAGCCGATCGAGCGGGAGCACCGGCTGACGCGCGCCATCCTGGAGGTGCTGGAGGAATTCAACCATCCGGTGGCCATCACGACCAAATCGTCGCTGGTCACGCGCGACGCCGACATCCTCGCCCGCATGGCGGCCAAGGGCCTGGCCCGGGTCTACGTCTCGATCGGCACGCTCGACGCGGACATCGCCCGGCGGCTCGAGCCGCGCGCCAATACGCCGGCCAGGCGCATGGAGGGCGTGCGGCGCCTGGCCGGGCAGGGCATTCCCACCGGTGTCATCGTGGCGCCGATCATTCCGGCGCTGACGGACTTCGACATCGAGCGCGTGCTCGAGACCGCCGCCGGGGCCGGCGCCGGGGCGGCCGGCTACGTCATGCTGCGCCTGCCGCTGGAGGTGCGCGACCTCTTCGTCGAATGGCTGGAGCAGCACTACCCGGGGCGGCGCCGCCACGTCATGAGCCTGATCGAGCAGATCCGCGACGGCAAGCACAACCAGTCCGAATTCGGCCAGCGCATGCGCGGCACCGGCATCTTCGCCGAGCTGGTCGGCAAGCGCTTCGCGCAGGCCTGCCGCCGCTTCGGGCTCAACCAGCAGCGCCCGCCCTTGCGGGCCGACCTGTTCCGCGTGCCGGAGCCGCTGTCCGCGCAGCAGTCGCTGTTCTGAAGCGCCGCGCGCGGTGTCCGCCCTCGCTGGCCTACACCGCCGCGCGCCGCAGGCGCAGCGCATTGGAGACCACCGACACCGAGCTCAGGCTCATGGCCAGCGCGGCGAACATCGGCGACAGCAGCATCCCGGTCGCGCCATACAGGACGCCGGCCGCCAGCGGCACGCCCAGCGCGTTGTAGACGAAGGCAAAGCCGAGGTTCTGCTTCATGTTGCGGATGGTCGCCTCGGACAGCTTGCGGGCGCGGGCGATGCCGCGCAGGTCGCCCTTCACCAGCGTGACCTGGGCGCTGTTCATGGCCACGTCCGTGCCGGTGCCCATCGCGATGCCGACGTCGGCCTTGGCCAGCGCCGGCGCATCGTTGATGCCGTCCCCGGCCATCGCCACCACGCGGCCTTCCTGCTGGAGCCGGGCGACCAGCGCCAGCTTGTCCGCCGGCCTGACCTCGCCGTGGTATTCGCCGATCCCCAGCTTGCCGGCCACGGCCCTGGCCGTGGCCACGCCGTCGCCGGTGGCCATCACCACGCGGATGCCCTGCGCCTGCAGGCTGCGCAGCGCTTCCGGCGTGGTCGCCTTGATCGGGTCCGACACCGCCAGCAGGCCGGCCAGCGTGCCGTCGACGGCCAGGTACATGACGCTCGCGCCCTGCGCGCGCAGGCCGTCGCCGGCCTCGCTCAGGGCGGCGGCGGAGACGCCCGCGGCCGCCATCAGCACGGTATTGCCGAGCGCGAGTTTGCGGCCCGCCACGGTGCCCCGCACGCCGATGCCGGTGCCCGACTCGAAATCCGCGGCCGTGTCGAGCGGCAGGTTCTGCCGGCGCGCCGCCTCGACCAGCGCGGCCGCCAGCGGATGCTCGCTGCCCTGGTCGAGGCTGGCCGCCAGGCGCAGCACTTCCTGGTCGGAGAATCCGTTGATGCCGAGGCCGCGCTCGAAGGCCGGGCGGCCTTCCGTGAGCGTCCCGGTCTTGTCGACGATCAGCGTGTCGACCTTGCGCAGGTTCTCGATGGCCGACGCATCGCGGAACAGCACGCCGTTCGACGCGCCCTTGCCGCTGGCGACCATGATGGACATCGGGGTCGCCAGCCCGAGCGCGCACGGGCAGGCGATGATCAGCACCGCGACGGCGTTGATGAGGCCGTACACCCAGCCTGGCTGCGGGCCCCACAATCCCCACGCCAGGAACGTGAGCACGGCGACGGCGATGACCACGGCCACGAACACGCCGGCCACCTTGTCCGCCATGCGCTGCATCGGCGCCTTCGAGCGCTGCGCCTGCGCCACCATCTGCACGATCTGCGACAGCACGGTCTGGGAGCCGATTTTCTCGGACACGATGACCAGGCTGCCGGTGGCGTTCATGGTCGCGCCGATGACGTGGTCGCCAGCGCGCTTGGTCACGGGCATCGGCTCCCCGGTAATCATCGACTCGTCGACCGAGCTGCCGCCTTCGGCCACCACGCCGTCGACCGGCACCTTCTCGCCCGGCCGCACGCGCAGGCGGTCGCCCACGTGCACGTGGGCCAGCGGCACATCTTCCTCGCTGCCGTCGGCGTTGAGGCGGCGCGCCGTCTTCGGCGCGAGGCCGAGCAGCGAGCGGATCGCCGCCGAGGTCTGCGAGCGGGCCTTGATCTCCAGCAGCTGGCCGACCAGCGTCAGCGAGATGATGACCGCGGCGGCTTCGAAATACACGCCGATGCGGCCATGCATGGCGAAGTCCTGCGGGAACAGCCCCGGCGCCACCGTGGCGACGACGCTGTAGACATAGGCCGCGCCGGTGCCGAGGCCGATCAGCGTCCACATGTTGGGGCTGCGCTGCGCGAACGAGCGCACGCAGCGCGCAAGGAACGGATACCCCGCCCACAGCACGACCGGCGTGGACAGCGCCAGCTCGACCCAGCTTTGCGTCGCGGCCGCCATCCAGCCGAGCTGGTGCCCGAACATGGCCAGCACGAACACCACGGCGGTCAGCGGCAGGGTCCACCAGAAGCGCCGCTGGAAGTCCGCCAGCTCGGGGTTCTCCTCCGCTTCCAGTTCCGGCATGAGCGGCTCGAGCGTCATGCCGCATTTCGGGCAGTTGCCGGGATGGTCCTGCCGGATCTCCGGATGCATGGGGCAGGTGTAGATGGTGCCTTCCTGCGCCGGCGCGGCGTCCGGGGATTGGCGGGGGCCGGGCGCCGGCGCGTGGGCGTGATGGTGGTGATGGTCGTGGTCGTGCGGATGGCCGCCGGCGCCCATGCCGCCGTCCTGGGGCGGATGGACGTGCTGATGGGTTTCGCCCTGCGCGGGTTCGTGACGGTCCATTCGGCGGCGCTCCTTTCGGTTGAGCCACGCGCGCGCCTGTCGCGCGCCGGCGTTGGCATCATAGGCGCATCGCGCGGCCGCTTGCTGATGTGGCGCAAACCGTGGCGAACCGACGGCATGGCGGCGTCATGGCGGCGGCGGGCCGCCGCGTGGCTGGCTGGAACGGGAAGGCGCGGCGCATGGCCGCGTTGGGCGGCGGGCCGCGTGGCCGCGGTTACTGCGAGAGCGCCCGCGCCGCCTCGACCTGGGATTCGAAGAAGGTCTGGAAGCTGATGGCGAGGCCGGCCATCAGCAGGCCGGTGCCGATCAGCAGCGACAGGATGACCAGGATCACCACCGGCCAGCCCGAGCGGGTGGGCTGGCCGTGCGGGTTGAAGCGCGCGTCCCATTTGTCGTCGGCGCGCAGCCCGTACACGATGGCGGTGAGGAAGGCGGCGATCAGCGAGGTGCCGCCGGCCACCGCGAAGGTCCAGTTCAGCGCGGGCGAGCCGGCCCCGGTCTGCATCGACGCCACGCCGATGGCGCCGGCCAGCGTGGCCAGCAGGTGGGCCCAGCCGAATTTGTCGCGCAGCCCGCCCAGGTAGAAGCGGTGCAGCCCGAGGCTGCCGCACAGGAAGGCCAGGGCGACCGTGGCCAGCTTGGATTTGCCGGTGGCGGCGGTCTTGGCGGCGGCGGGGACTTGGGTGGCGACGGGCATGGGCGGCGACGAAGTGAGGGCCGGCGGAACCTGCCGGCGGGGGCGGTCACGGGCCAGCCGTGCTGGCGCCGGCGCTCATTGTACGCCGCCGCATGATGCCGGCAATGCGCACGATGCCGCACGGGCGCGCCGCCGCCGCGGCGCGCGCGGGGCGGATCGGCAATCGGGGGAAAGGGCGCAAAAGCGGGCGCAAAAGCGGGCGTAAAAGCGGGAAAATCCGGGCGCGGAGCCCGATCCGGCGATCCGGCTAGCGGCCGCCGTCGCGTCCGCGCGCCTGCCAGCCGGGGCCGACGCCGGAGTTGCGCTGCTCGCCGCGCACCGGGTCCGCCTGCGCGCTGCGCTCGGACGGGCGGGCGCGCTCGTCCTCGCGTTCCTGGGGCGGCAGCGCGCGGCCGCTGAGGCGGTCGTCGGCGCGCGCGCGCGCTTCCATGCGTTCGATCTGGGCGCGCACGTGATCCTGCCGTTCGGCGCGCACGCTGGCCATTTCCCAGCCGCCCTGGCCCGCCTGCGCGCGGGCATTAGCCAGGCTCCGGCCGTCGGGCCGGCTATGTTGCCAGAACGCGACCTGGGCATGGCCGGCGCCGCTGAGGCCGAGCAGAAGCACGGCCAGCAGGATGCCCGCCACCGGGTCGCGCAGGAGAGTGCGGGGGAACATGCGGAATCCCAGTTTCCTGTCGCGCGGCGATGTTGTCGGAAGATGGAATCATGGTACGCACGCGCATCCGGCGCGCCTATGCAAAAGCCGTTACCGGTGTAACGGATTGTTTCGCCCCCACCGCCGCGTCATGACGCAGCGGTGAAACCCCGGCGTGCTTCATTTGGCGGCGCTTATTTCGCGGCGCCCATTTCATGGCGCGTAGCGGATGCGGTAGATCGCGCCCGCCATGTCGTCGCTGACCAGCAGCGAGCCGTCGGGCGCCACCTGCACGTCGACCGGCCGGCCCCACGGCCGGCCGTCCTGCAGCCAGCCTTGCGCGAACACCTCGCTGCGCACGGCCTGGCCGCGCCCGTCGAGCACCACCCGGACCACGCGGTAGCCGACCGGCTGGCTGCGGTTCCAGCTGCCATGTTCGGCAATAAAGATATTGTTGCGATATTCGGCAGGAAATTGCGATCCGGCATAGAAGCGCATGCCGAGCGCGGCAACGTGGGCGCCGAGCCTGGCCGCCGGCGGCGCGAACTCGGCGCAGGCGCGCTGCTTGCCGAATTCCGGGTCGGCGATGTCGCCGGCATGGCAGTACGGATAGCCGAAGTGCTGGCCGGCGCGGGCGAGGTGGTTGAGCTCGTCGTCGGGCACGTCGTCGCCGAGGTTGTCGCGGCCGTTGTCGGTAAACCAGAGCTCGCGCGTGCCGGGCTGCCAGTCGAAGCCGACCGTGTTGCGCACGCCGCGCGCCACCACCTGCAGGTCGCTGCCGTCGGGCTTCATCTTCATGATGTTGGCGTAGCGGTTCTCGTCCGGCTTGCAGATATTGCACGGCGCGCCGACCGGCACGTAGAGATAGCCGTCCGGGCCGAACGCGATGAACTTCCAGCCGTGGTGCGTTTCGCCGGGAAAGCGGTCGCTCACCACGACGGGCGCGGGCGGATTGTCCAGGCGGGCTTCCACGCCGTCGATGCGCACGATGCGCGAGGTCGAGGACGCATAGAGCGCGCCGTCGCGGAATGCCACGCCGACCGGCATGGTCAGCCCGGTGGCGACGGTGCGCACCTGCGGGTTGCCGGCGAGTGGCGCGGCGATGGCGTACACCTTGCCTTCGCCGCGCGTGCCCACGAACAGCGTGCCGGCCGGCGACATGGTCATGCCGCGCGCCTCGGGCACCGCCTGGCTCAGCACTTCGATGCGAAAGCCGGGCGGCAGCTTGATGCGGTCCAGCGGCAAGGCCTCGGCGGCGCCGGCCGCATGCCCGAGCCAGGCGCCGGCGGCAAGCCAGCCCGCCAGCAGGGCGCGGCGGGCGCGAATGTGAAGGTAGGAACGCATGCGATGCTCTCCTGTCGGGGTTTTCGCCACGATGCCCGTGGCAGGGTGTCGCGTCAATCGCTCTAAGTGTTTGTTTGGCCTCGGGATTTGGGCTATACTCTTGTGTTTCGTGTTCGAACATCAAGTTTTCTGAGGAATCACACCCATGGTCGTAATCCGTCTGGCTCGCGGTGGCAGCAAGAAGCGCCCGTTCTTCAACATCGTCGCCGCTGACTCGCGCAACCGTCGCGATGGCCGTTTCATCGAGCGTATCGGTTTCTACAATCCCCTGGCCGGCGCCAGCGAAGAAGGCCTGCGCCTGGTGCAGGACCGCCTGACCTACTGGACCGGCGTTGGCGCCCAGATGTCGCCGACCGTGGCCCGCCTGGTCAAGCAGAACGCCGCCAAGGCCGCTGCCTGATTGCTGTGACGCGCGTTTCGCGACGCGTGGCAGACGACACGTGACCGAACGCAAGCAAGGCGCCCCGGCGCGGCGGCCGCTGAATGTGCCGCTGGAACCCGCGGCCCGTCCGCAGTCCGCCGGCCAGAAGCCGGCGCCCAGGCCGCAGGCCGGATTGCCGGCCGCGCTGGCGTACACCGACGCGTTGCCGGACGACCTGATCGAAGTCGGCTACGTCGGCGCCGCATACGGAATCCGGGGCTGGATCAAGATCCAGCCGCACGCCGACGATGCCAGCGCGCTGCTGCACGCGCGCCGCTGGTGGCTGCTCAAGCCGCCGGCCGGCGTGCTGGGCGCGGCGGGCGCGGTGAGCGCCGAAGCCCTGTGCGTGAAGATCGCGCAGTCCCGCGAGCATAGCGGCACGGTGGTGGCGCAGGCGGTCGGCGTGTCCGACCGCAGCCACTCCGAAGCGCTCAAGGGCCGTCGTGTATGGATCCGCCGCGAGGATTTCCCCGCGCCGGACGAGAACGAGTTTTACTGGGTCGATCTGATCGGCTGCGCCGTGTCCAACGAACAGGGCGAGCTGCTGGGCGAAGTGTCCGGCCTGATCGACAACGGGGCTCACCAGATCCTGCAGGTGGCGCATGCCTTGCCCGACGGCAAGGCCGGCGAGCGCCTGATCCCGTTTGTCGATGCCTTCCTGCGCTCGGTCGATATCAAGGCCCGGCAGGTGGTGGTCGACTGGGGGCTGGATTACTGAGCGCCTGGCGACAGGCGCCGGGCCGGGCCCGGTGGGCAAGCCAAGGGAGAGGCGGATGCAGTTCGATGTGATCACGCTGTTTCCCGAGATGTTCCGCGCGCTGACCGACTGGGGTATTACCAGCCGGGCGGCGAAGCAGCAGCGCTATGCGCTGCGCACCTGGAATCCGCGCGATTTCACCACCGACAACTACCGTACCATCGACGACCGCCCGTATGGCGGCGGCCCTGGCATGGTGATGCTGGCCAGGCCGCTCGAGGACGCCATCGACGCGGCCTGCGCGGCCCAGCAGGCGGCGCGGGCCGATGCCCAGGTGGATGCGGCGGATACGGTGAAGCCGCACGTGGTGCTGATGTCGCCGCAGGGCGCGCCGCTGACGCACGCGAAGGTGATGTCGCTGGCGCAGCGCCCCGGGCTGGTGCTGCTGTGCGGGCGCTACGAGGCCATCGACCAGCGCCTGATCGAGCGGCGCGTGGACGAGGAAATCAGCCTCGGCGATTTCGTGCTGTCGGGCGGCGAGCTGCCGGCGATGGCGGTGATCGACGCGGTGGTCAGGCATCTGCCCGGCGTGCTCGGCGATGCGCAGTCGGCGGTGCAGGACAGCTTCGTCAACGGCCTGCTGGATTGCCCGCACTACACGCGGCCGGAAGAATACGAAGGCATGCGGGTGCCCGAGATACTGCTCGGGGGCCATCATGCCGAGATCGAGAAGTGGCGGCGCCAGCAGGCGCTCGCCAACACTGCGAGGAAGCGCCCCGACCTGATCGGGGCCGCCCGCAGCGCAGGTTTGCTCAGCCGCGCCGACGAGAAATTCCTGTCGGCGTGGCTGGCGAATGAAGGGCGGGAGTTCGCTCCCGTCAAGTGAAACCCCATCCTCTGCCGGGGCCCGGGCAACGCCCGGGGCATACAACGCCGGCATGATGGACAAGGAGAAGAAACGATGAACCTCATCGAGCTGATCGAGAAAGACGAAATCGCGCGCCTGACCGCGAACAAGACCATCCCCGCATTCGCACCCGGCGACACCGTGATCGTCAGCGTGAACGTGGTGGAAGGTAACCGCAAGCGCGTGCAGGCCTACGAAGGCGTCGTGATTGCCAAGCGCAACCGCGGCCTGAACTCGTCCTTCATCGTGCGCAAGATTTCCTCGGGTGAAGGCGTGGAACGCACGTTCCAGCTGTACTCGCCGCTGATCGCCGGTATCGAAGTGAAGCGCCGCGGCGACGTCCGCCGCGCCAAGCTGTACTACCTGCGTGAGCGTTCGGGCAAGTCCGCGCGTATCAAGGAAAAGCTGGCATACAAGGCAGCGCCCGCCAAGGCCGCAGCCGCCGAGTAAGCTGGTTGCCGTGGCCGGTCCGCCGGCCGTGGCTGCGCAAGAAGGGCACCTCCGGGTGCCCTTTTTGCATGGGTCCGCGCAAGCTGCGCTGCAAAGCGTCCTGTTGCATCGCGCAAAGACGGTTTTGCCCGTCATCTGTCATACTGCGAGGCGATATGCGTCCCGCCTTCGATCCCGAAACCCTACCCATCGTCTCCACCGATAGCAGCCATCCGGCCCTGCCCGAGGTGCGCCTGCGGCCGGACTTCGTGCGCCACCGGCTCAAGTCGCCGCCGGCGTGGGCGCCCGAGCTGACCGACGAATCGCGCATCTACGACCGCAGCGTGGCGCTGCGCGACGCCGCCGTGCTGGTGCCGCTGGTGGAGCGCGAGGATGGCCTGACGGTGCTGCTCACGCAGCGCAACGCCAACCTCAGCGCCCACGCGGGGCAGATCAGCTTTCCGGGCGGGCGCCACGAGCCGTCGGATGTCGACCGGGTGGACACCGCGCTGCGCGAGACGGAAGAAGAAGTGGGGCTGGTGCGGGACTACGTGGAAGTGCTGGGCGCGCTGCCCGACTACATCACGGGCACCGGATTCCACGTCAGCCCCGTGGTCGGGCTGGTCCGCAGCGGCTTCACGCTGCGCCCCGACGCGCGCGAGGTGGCGGACGTGTTCGAGGTGCCGCTCGGCTTCCTGATGGACCCATCCCATCACCAGCGGCGCCTGTTCCGCTGGGTCGACGGCGAACGGCTGTTCTACGCCATGCCATTCCCGCGCGAAAACGGCGGCTACCGCTTCATCTGGGGCGCCACCGCCGGCATGCTGCGCAATCTCTACCACCTGCTGGCGGCCTGAAGCCGCCCGCGTTCGGTTCAGGCCGCTGCCTGCCGCTGCGCGATGCAGTGGGGGCAGCTCTTGCCCACCACGTAGTGCGGGCTCTGCTGTTCCTCGGGCGTGACCACGGCGCGGCAGGCGAAGCACTGCTTGGGGCCGGCCGGCTCCAGGCTGGGATTCAGCGCGGTGCGGTAGTCGAACACGAAGCAGTCGCCCCGGTAGTGGCTGCCGCCCACTTCCTCGAAATATTTCAGGATGCCGCCCTCGAGCTGGTAGACATGCTCGATGCCGGCTTCCTGCATGTGGATGGCGGCCTTCTCGCAGCGGATGCCGCCGGTGCAGAACGACACCACGGTCTTGCCCTCGAATTCCGCCTTGTGCGCGGCGATGGCGGGCGGGAAGTCGCTGAACTTGGCGATGTCGTAGTCCACCGCGTGGGTGAAGGTGCCGACCGCCACCTCGAAATCGTTGCGGGTGTCGAGCATCACCACGGGGCGGCCGGCATCGTCGTGGCCCTGGTCGAGCCAGCGCTTCAGGTCCACCGGCCGCACCGCCGGCGCGCGCCCGGCTTCGGGGCGGATCAGCGGCATCTTCATGGTGATGATTTCCTTCTTCTCGCGCACCAGCATGCGTTTGAAGGGCTGGCTCTCCGACAGGCTTTCCTTGGGCGCGATGTCGGCGAAGCGCGGATCGGCGTGCAGCCAGCCCATGAAGCCGTCGATGGCCGCGCGGCTGCCGGCCAGGAACATGTTGATGCCCTCCGGCGCGAGCAGGATGGTGCCCTTCAGGCCCAGGGCCTCGCAGCGCGCGCGCATGTCCGGGCGCAGGGCCGGAATATCGTCCAGCGTGACGAATTTATAAGCGGAGATGTTGACGATCTGCATAGCGGAGGCGCGCCCGGCCGCGCGCCTTGCGGCCGCGCGGTAACTGCCTGATTGGAAAGGCGAAATTATAGCGCCTCGGAGGCCGTGCGGCGGCCTTGCCCGAGCGCCCCGCTCGGGCATGCCGGCGCGGCGCGCCTGCAAAGAAGGCAGGCGCGGCCATGCCGAGCCGGTACAATCACGTCCATGTCTGCACCTCGCTTCGTTCATCTCCGCCTCCATTCCGAATACTCCGTCGTCGACGGGATCGTGCGCCTCGATGCCGCCGTCGAGGCCGCCGCGGCCGACGGCATGGGCGCGCTCGCCCTGACCGACCTCGCCAACGCCTTCGGCCTGATCCGCTTCTACAAGGAAGCGCGCGGCGGCGGCGTCAAGCCGGTGGTCGGCGCCGACGTCTGGCTCACCAACGCCGAAGACCGCGACAAGCCGGCGCGCCTGCTGCTGCTGGTGCAGGACCGGCGCGGCTACCTCAACCTGTGCATGCTGCTGTCGCGCGCATGGCTGTCCAACCAGCATCGCGGCCGCGCCGAGATCGAACCCGGCTGGTTCGACGAGCCCGGCGAGGAGGACCTGCCGCTGGCCACCGGCCTGATCGCGCTGTCCGGCGCCATGAGCGGCGACATCGGCATGGCGCTGGCCAACGGCAACGACGCCGCGGCCGAGCGCGCCGCCGCGCACTGGGCCCGGGTGTTCCCGCAGCGCTTCTACGTCGAGCTGCAGCGCGCCGGCCATCCCGGCACCGACGCCTACGTGCAGCAGGCCGTGCAACTGGCGGCCAGGCTGCGCCTGCCGGTGGTGGCGACGCACCCGGTGCAGTTCATGACCGCCGACGACTTCACCGCGCACGAGGCCCGCACCTGCATCGCCGAGGGCGAGCTGCTGGCCAACCCGCGGCGCACGCGGCGCTTCACCACCGACCAGTATTTCAAGACGCAGGACGAGATGTGCGCGCTGTTCGCCGACATCCCGTCCGCGCTCGAGAACGCGGTGCAGATCGCGCGCCGCTGCAACCTCACGCTCGAGCTGGGCAAGCCGCGCCTGCCGCTGTTCCCCACGCCGGACGGCATGTCGCTCGACGACTACCTCGTCCACCTCGCCAAGGAAGGCCTGGAAAAGCGCATGGCCGTGCTGTTCCCGGACGAGGCCGAGCGCGAGTCCCGGCGCGCCGAGTACTACGCGCGGCTGGAATTCGAGACCGGCACCATCATCAAGATGGGCTTCCCCGGCTACTTCCTGATCGTGGCGGACTTCATCAACTGGGCCAAGAACAACGGCGTGCCGGTGGGCCCGGGGCGGGGCTCCGGCGCCGGCTCGCTGGTGGCCTACGCGCTCGGCATCACCGACCTCGACCCGCTCAAGTACGCGCTGCTGTTCGAGCGTTTCCTGAACCCGGAACGGGTCTCGATGCCCGACTTCGACATCGACTTCTGCCAGCACGGGCGCGACCGCGTCATCACCTACGTGAAGGAGAAGTACGGCAAGGACGCGGTCTCGCAGATCGCCACCTTCGGCACGATGGCGGCCAAGGCCGCCGTGCGCGACGTGGGCCGCGTGCTTGACCTCGGCTACGGCTTCGTCGACAGCATCGCCAAGCTGATCCCGTTCAAGCCCGGCAAGCTGGTCACCATCGAGGAGGCCAAGAAGGAAGAGCCGCTGCTGACCGAGCGCGAGAACAACGAGGAGGAAGTGCGCCAGCTGCTGGAGCTGGCGCAGCGCGTCGAGGGCATGACCCGCAACGTCGGCATGCACGCCGGCGGCGTGCTGATCGCGCCCGGCAAGCTCACCGACTTCTGCCCGCTCTACACCCAGGGCGGCCAGAACGACGGCATGAGCGGCGTGGTCAGCCAGTACGACAAGGACGACGTGGAAGCGGCCGGCCTGGTCAAGTTCGACTTCTTGGGCCTGACCACGCTGACCATCCTCGACTGGGCCGAGCGCTACATCCGCCGGCTCGACCCGTCCAGGGCGGACTGGAACTGCAGCCACATCCCGCTCGACGACGGCCCCGCCTTCGACATCCTCAAGACCGCCAACACGGTGGCCGTGTTCCAGCTGGAAAGCCGCGGCATGCAGGGCATGCTGAAAGACGCCAAGCCCGACCGCTTCGAGGACATCATCGCGCTGGTGGCGCTCTACCGCCCGGGCCCGATGGACCTGATCCCCAGCTTCTGCGCGCGCAAGCACGGCCGCGAGAAGGTGGAGTACCCGGACCCGCGCGTCGAGCCGGTGCTCAAGGAGACCTACGGCATCATGGTCTACCAGGAGCAGGTGATGCAGATGGCGCAGATCATCGGCGGCTACTCGCTCGGCGGCGCCGACCTGCTGCGCCGCGCGATGGGCAAGAAGAAGCCCGAGGAAATGGCGCAGCACCGCGTCATGTTCCGCGAGGGCGCCGACAAGAACGGGCTGACCGCCGGGCAGGCCGACGACATCTTCGACCTGATGGAGAAGTTCGCCGGCTACGGCTTCAACAAGTCGCACGCGGCCGCCTATGCGCTGCTGGCCTACTACACGGCGTGGCTCAAGGCGCACCATCCGGCCGAATTCATGGCAGCCAACATGTCGCTGGCGATGGACGACACCGACAAGGTCAAGATCCTCTACGAGGACTGCAAGCTCAATGGCCTCAAGGTGCTGCCGCCCGACGTCAACGCCAGCGAATACCGCTTCGCGCCGACCGACGCCAAGACCATCCGCTACGGCCTCGGCGGCATCAAGGGCTCGGGCCAGGGCGCCATCGAGGACATCCTGCGCGCGCGCGAGGAAAAGCCGTTCGCCGACCTGTTTGATTTCTGCGAGCGCGTCGACCGCCGCCAGGTCAACCGCCGCACCATCGAGGCGCTGATCCGCGCCGGCGCGTTCGACAGCCTCAACGACAACCGCGGCCAGTTGCTGGCCTCGGTGTCGCGTGCGATGGAAGCGGCCGAGCAGAAGGCAGAGTCGGCCAACCAGGTCTCGCTGTTCGACCTGATGGCCGACGCCGGCGCATCGCACCGCCCCGAACTGGTCGACGAGCCGCGCTGGCCGCCCAAGCGCACGCTGCAGGAGGAGAAGCAGGCGCTCGGCTACTACTTCTCGGGCCACCTGTTCGACGCCTACCGCGACGAGGTCGGGCGCTTCCTCAAGGGCACGCTGGCCGGGCTGGAAAAGGAAGTGCAGGGCAATGGCGGCGGCTACGGGCGCGACGTGCGCGGCAAGGTCATCGCCGGCGTCATCACCGGCATGCGCACGCAGATGACGCAGCGCGGCAAGATGCTGATCGTGATGCTCGACGACGGCACCGCGCAGATCGAGATGACGGTGTTCAACGAGCTGTTCGACGCCAACCGCCACATGTTCCGCGACGACGAGCTGGTGATCGTGCAGGGCAACGCGCGCCACGACACCTTCACCGGCGGCGTGCGCTTCACCGCCGAATCGGTGATGGACCTGGTGGCCGCGCGCGCCCGCTATGCCGAGGCCGTGGGGCTGGCCTTCAACGGCAACGCCTCGACCGAGCTGCTGCGCGAGCTGCTCACGCCGTATCTCGCCACCGTGGCCAACACGCCGGGCCTGCCCGTGCGCGTGAGCTACGCCACCAGCGGCGCGCGCTGCGAGGCCGAGCTCGGGCGGCAGTGGCTGGTCACGCCGTCGGACGACGCGCTCGCGAGCTTCCGCGCGGCGCTGTCCGGCGACAGCGTGCGCATGCTGTACGGCTGATCCGCAGTTGCCGGCAGTCCGTCATCCCCTGGATCCACCACGCCCCCGCATGGCCAAGCAACGCATCCTCTTTCACCTGACCCACTTCCTGCGCGGCGGCATCGAGACCTCGCTGGTGTCGCTGCTGGCCTCGCTGGACCGGGAGCGCTTCGAGCTCGGCCTGACGCTGACCTATCCGACCGAGGCGCTGGAGACGCATTTCCGCGCCATGCTGCCGCCGGACGTGAAGATCCACATCCTGGCGCCGGAGCGCTGGCTGTCGCATTTCCGGCAGAAGAAGAAGGCCGGCAAGCTCGGCCCGCTGGGCAAGATCTACGAGGAAGTGCTGCTGCCGCCGGTGCGCAAGCCGCTGGTCAACCGGCGCTTTCGCGCGATCGCGCGCGGCTACGACCTCGCCATCGACTACGACATGTCGCTGTCGCGGCTGACCGGCCGCCTGCCGATACCGATGATCGGCTACCAGCACTTCAGCGTGGCGCACCTGGAGCGAGACAACCCGCGCAAGCTGCGCAAGCTGCGGCGCCAGTGCCGCGAGCACTACGACCGCATCGTGGTGCTCAACGACAGCATGCTGGCCGACGCGCGCGCGCTGATCCCCGAGGCCGCGGCCAAGTTCGTGCGCCTGTACAACGCCACCGACCTGGACCGCATCCGCGCGCTCGGCAACGCGCCGTTCACGCCGCCGGCCCATCCCTACATCGTTTCGGTGGGGCGCCTGGAAGAAAGCCAGAAGGATTTCACCACGCTGCTGCACGCCTACGCCGCGCTGGTGCGCGGCACCGGCCTGCGCGAGCGCCTGGTGCTGGTGGGCGACGGCGCCTCGCGCGCGCGGCTCGAGGCGCTGGCGCGCGAGCTGGGCGTCAGCGAACGGGTGACGTTCGCCGGCTTCCAGGCCAATCCCTACGCATGGATCCGCCACGCGCGGCTGATGGCGTTCAGCTCGAAGATGGAAGGGCTGCCCAACGTGCTGCTCGAAGGCATGGCGCTCGGCCAGCTGGTGGTGAGCACCGACTGCCCGGTGGGCCCGCGCGAGATCCTGGCCGACGGCAAGGCCGGCCTGCTCACGCCGGTCGGCGACGTGCACGCGCTGGCCGAGGCGATCCGGCGCGGGCTGGAAGACGCGCCGCTGCGCGCGCGGCTGCTGGCCTTCGCCGCCACCCACATCGAGCAGATGGGGTTCGGCCCGACCTCGGCCGCCTTCGCGGCCTGCGTGGACGACCTGCTGGGCGCGCCGCCGGCCGCGGCGCCCGGCGCTAGCCCCGCGGCTCCTGCGGCTGCGTCTTCTGCCGCAGGTACCACAGCTTGATGTACTTGTAATAGCTGGCCTGGCCGTTCATCAGCGCCACGCCCAGCCCCTGCGCGCCGTCGAGGAAGCCGCGGCGCATCAGGTAGGTGCGCAGGAAGGCCCAGGCGCCATGCAGCACGGCGCCGGCGGGCGAGGCCGACTTGCCGCGCGCGAAGCCCTGCTGCGCGCCCAGCGTGGAGTACTGGTCGACCTTGCGCAGCACCTGCGAGAAGTCGTCGTAGGTGTAGTGCAGCAGCGGCGAGGCCAGCTTGCCGACCGGGCCGTCGGCGACCACGCGCTCGTGCACGAGGTCGTCGGTAAAGCGGGCATGGCCGCGCCTGAACAGCCGTGTGACGTAGTCGGGATACCAGCCGCCGTGGCGGATGAAGCGGCCACAGAAGCGCGACAGGCGCGGCATCTCGTAGGCGTCGGCCTGGCCGGACGCAACCGCCGCCAGGATCTCGTCGCGCAGCTCGGGCGTGACGCGCTCGTCGGCGTCGAGCGAGAAGACCCACTCGGTGTCGGCCTTGGACACGGCCAGGTTCTTCTGGGCGCCGAAGCCCGGCCAATGCCCGGTTTCGAACACCTCGGCGCCGAGGCCGCGGGCCAGCTCGACCGTGCCGTCCCGGCTACCCGAATCCACTATAATCGCGCGGTCGCACCAGGACACGCTTTCCAGGCAGGCCCGGATGTTGTGTGCCTCGTTTTTCGTAATCAGTACGACTGAGATTTTCATAGGGCTTGTTTATGGTGTTTCGTGCAGGGAAAGTGACTTCCATCGCCAACGCGCTGGTCCTGGCATTCCCGATCCTGCTGCTTTGCGTGCCCAAGGGCGCCGGCATCTTTCTCGCCGGCATCCTGGCGCTGGCGCTGCTGGCCCACCGGGGCATGGGCGACACGTGGGTGCGCTACCGTGCCACGCTCTGTCCGCTCGGGCTCGCTATTCTAGCCGCCGTGGTCGTGTTCATGACGTCGAAGCTCTATTTCGGCGTGCCGTGGAACGTGATGGACAATCCGTCCCGGATCCTGCTGCTGTTGCTTACCTGCCTGGTCGTGCTGAGGACCGCGCCCGATCCGCAGCGCATCTGGGGCGGGATCACCGTGGCGCTGGCGCTCAGTCTCGTGGCGGTGTTGTTCCAGCGCTGGATTCTCAACGATCCGCGGCCTTCCGCGTGGACGCAGGCCATCGCTTTCGGCAACATGGTTGCCGCGCTGGGGCTGATCGGCTTCGTGCATCCGGGCAAAAGCCGCAAGGCGCACCTGATCGCGTGGGCCAACCTGGCGCTGGCGGCAGCGGTGCTGATCGTCAACGGCACGCGCGGCGCCTGGCTGGCGCTGGCGGTCACGATGCTGCCGTTGCTGTTCGTGCGCTACCCCAGCATGAGGCCCGGCAAGTTCATCGGTGCGGTGTCGCTCATCGTCGCGCTTGCCGCCGGACTCTATCTGGTGCCGGATAGCCCCGTGGCCCAACGGGTCGATTTGGTGCGCGGCCAGTTGGAGCAGTTCCAGGAGGGCAACACGGAAACGTCGGTCGGCGCGCGCCTGAAGACCTGGCAACTGGCACTGGACTCGATTCGCCTGCATCCGTGGCTGGGTGTCGGCATTGGCCAGTTCGCGCGGATTCCCCGCGCCTCGGCCTTCTGCCAGCAACACAGCGAGTCCGATGTCTGCATCCTCCAGCATGCCCACAACGACGTGCTCGAGGCCGCCGCCACCACCGGCATGCCGGGCCTGCTGGCGCTGCTGGGCCTGTTTCTGGTGCCCGGCGTCTTGTTCTGGCAGCTGCTGCGCGCTTGCTGCCGCTCGGACAACCGCATCGGCGTCTGCCTGAGCGCCGGCGGCCTCGGCGTGGTGCTGGCCAGCCTAATCTGCGGGTTGACCCAGGTGACGATGGCACACCAGGCCAATATCGTTTTTTATGCCAGCATCGTCGGGCTGCTGCTCGGCCTGGCTGCCCTACAAGCAAGACATCCCCGCGCCGGCGGGGTGGAGAACCTGTGAACGTTCGAGAACAACACGCCCCCCACGGCCGCGAGGCCGATACCCTGAAGCGCGTCTGGGCCTACCTGCGCCCGGAGATGCGCGTCTTCGTCGTCGCCATCATCGCGATGGCGGTGGTGGCGGGCGCGGAAGGCCTGATCCCCAAGGTCGTCAACGACCTGCTCGACAAGGGGTTCGGCGGCGCCTACGTCGGCAAGCTCTGGCACGTGCCGGCGCTGCTGACCGGCGTGGCGCTGATCCGCGGCGTGGCGCAGTTCGCCTCCGGCTACCTGCTGAGCCTGATCTCCAACCGCGTGCTGCTGAAGATGCGCATGCAGATGTTCGAGCGCATGCTGCACGCGCCGGCGCTGTTCTTCCACCGCAATACCGCGGCGTCGCTCATCAACGCGGTGATCTTCGAGGTCAACCAGGTCATGCAGATCCTGACCGGCGTGCTGATCACGCTGGTGCGCGATTCGCTGACGGTGCTGGCGCTGCTGGTCTACCTGTTCTACACCAACTGGCGGCTGACGCTGGTGGTGGCGGTGATCCTGCCGGTGATCGGTTTCGTGATGTCCAAGGTCAACCGGCGCCTGCGCCGCCTGAACCGCGACCACCAGGCGCTGACCAACAGCGCGGCCTACGTGGTCGAGGAAGCGGTGGGCGGCTACAAGGTGGTCAAGCTGCACGGCGGCGAACAGTACGAGACCCGGCGCTTCGCCGCGATGGCCGAGCGCCTGCGCGGCTATTCGATGCGCATGGCGGTGGCGGGCGGGCTGAACCAGCCGGTCACGGCCTTCCTGGCCTCGCTGGCGCTGTCGGTGATCCTGACCATCGCCATGATCCAGTCGCAGTCCAACCAGACCACGGTGGGCAGCTTCACCGGCTTCGTGATGGCGATGCTGCTGCTGATCTCGCCGCTCAAGCACCTGACCGACCTCAACCAGCCGCTGCAGCGCGGCCTGACCGCGGCCGAGATGATCTTCGGCCTGATCGACGAGCCGGTCGAGCGCCAGGAGGGCGGGCTGCCGCTGGCGCGCGCGCGCGGCGACCTGGTGTTCGACAAGGTGAGCTTCCGCTACGGCGACGCCGGCCGGCCGGCGCTGGACAAGGTCAGCTTCCACGCCAGCGCGGGCGAGGTGGTGGCGCTGGTGGGGCCGTCGGGCAGCGGCAAGACCACGCTGGTCAACCTGGTGCCGCGCTTCTTCGACCCGACCGAGGGCCGCATCCTGCTCGACGGCCAGCCGATCGACGTGTTCACGCTCAAGGACCTGCGCACCCAGATCGCCTTCGTCAGCCAGGACGTGGTGCTGTTCAACGGCACCGTGGCGGCCAACGTCGCCTACGGCGTGCACGACGCGCAGGACATCGACATCGCGCGCGTCGAGCGCGCGCTGGCGGCGGCCTACCTGACCGACATGGTCAAGGGCCTGCCGCAGGGCCTCGAGACCAATATCGGCGACAACGGCATGAAGCTGTCGGGCGGCCAGCGCCAGCGGCTGGCGATCGCGCGCGCGATCTACAAGGACGCGCCGATCCTGATCCTCGACGAGGCCACTTCGGCGCTGGATTCGGAGTCGGAGCGCCAGGTCCAGGCCGCGCTGGAGGCGCTGATGGTCGGCCGTACCACGCTGGTGATCGCGCACCGCCTGTCCACCATCGAGAACGCCGACCGCATCGTGGTGCTGGACCACGGGCGCGTGGCCGAGCACGGCAGCCACGAGGAGCTGCTGTCGGCCGAGGGGCTCTACGCCGGGCTGCACAAGATCCAGTTCGCCACGCACTGAGCGCGGCGCCGGCGCCGCGGGCAGGCGGCGCCACATCCTCCCGCCGGGGTTTGCCGGTGCCGCCGGCCGACTTGGCTAGAATGGCAGGCAAACCACAGCCGAGAGGATGACATGAGCCAGCCCGTTTCCCCGATCAGCCGCTATCCCGTGCCCGCGCTCGCCAATCTGCCCGACGACATCCGCGCGCGCATCCTGGAGGTCCAGGACAAGGCCGGCTTCGTTCCCAACGTGTTCCTCACGCTGGCGCACCGGCCCGACGAGTTCCGCGCGTTCTTCGCCTACCACGACGCGCTCATGCTCAAGGACGGCGGCCTGACCAAGGGCGAGCGCGAGATGATCGTGGTGGCGACCTCGGGCGCCAACCAGTGCCTGTACTGCGTGGTGGCGCACGGCGCCATCCTGCGCATCTACGAGAAGCAGCCGGCGCTGGCCGACCAGGTCGCGGTCAACTACCGCAAGGCCGACATCACGCCGCGCCAGCGCGCCATGCTCGATTTCGCGCTCAAGGTCTGCCAGGCCTCGCACGAGGTCGACGAAGCCGATTTCGCCGCGCTGCGCGCGCATGGCTTCAGCGACGAGGATGCCTGGGACATCGCCGCCATCACGGCGTTCTTCGGCCTGTCCAACCGCATGGCCAACACCATCGGCATGCGCCCGAACGACGAGTTCTACCTGATGGGGCGCGTGCCCAAGGCAAAATAGCGCGCTCGTTGGCTGATTCGCTGATTCGCCCGCTGCCGGGGCCGCGCGTGGCGTGGTCTCCGGCTCCCGTTGCCTCGATCCACCAACCTCTGTTCGTCCTGCCCGACCGGCACGGCGCCTTCCATCTTGAATCCTGTCTCGCTCTTCTTCGCCCAGGCCTGCCTGGTGGTGGGCACGCCCTTCGTCCTGTGGCGCGGACTGCGCATCGGCAGCATCGTGCCGCTGGTCGCCATGCAGATCGTGGGCGGTATCCTGCTCGGGCCGTCGCTGCTGGGCACCTTGTGGCCGCGGGGCTGGCAGGCGCTGTTCGGCGCCGCGCAGCTGTCGGCGCTGTCGGGCCTGCAATGGCTGGCGGTGGTGCTGTTCGCTTTCCTCTCGGGCCTGCACATCGGCGGCGCCGGGCAGCCGGGCATGCGGCGCATCGCCACGGCGGCGGCGCTGGGCTGCGTGCTGGCGCCGTTCGCGCTCGGCACCGCGGCCGGCGCGTGGCTGGCGCATGCGGCGCCGGCGGTGGTCGGGCCGGCGGCCTCGGCCTGGCAGTTCGCCTTTGCCGTGGGCGTGTCGATGGCAGTGACCGCGCTGCCGGTGCTGGGCGCCATCCTGCGCGAGATGAAACTGTCCGACTCGGTGCCCGGCCAGCTCGCGCTGGGCTGCTCCGCGTTCAGCGACGCGGCGATCTGGCTGGTGCTCTCGGTCATCCTCGCCAGCGCGGGCCGCTCGTCGGCCGGCGACTTCCTGCGCCTGGCGCTGTGCGGCGCGCTCTACGTCGGCGCCATGCTGTGGCTGGTGCGCCCGGCGCTGGCGCGCCTGCTGCCGCGCATGCAGGGCAACGACGCGCGGCTGGCGCTGGTCGCGGTGCTGATCTTCGGCTCCGCGCTGGTCTCCGAATCGATCGGGCTGCACTACATCCTGGGCGGCTTCCTGGCCGGCGTGGCGCTGCCGCGCGAGGCGGCGGCCGACCTGCGGCGCCAGCTCGAGCCGACCACGGTGGTGGTGCTGATGCCGTTCTTCTTCCTGATGACCGGGCTGCGCACCGACATCGCCATCGGCGGGTACGACACGCTGCTCGTGTTCGGGCTCAGCACGCTGGTGGCGGTCGCCGGCAAGGTGGCCGGCACCGCGCTGCCCGCGCGCCTGGCCGGCCTGCCGCGGCGCGAGGCATGGATGCTGGGCGCGCTGGTGCAGACCAAGGGGCTGATGGAAGTGGTGGTGCTGGGCATCCTGTTCGAGGCCGGGCTGATCGGCCAGACGGCGTTCTCGGGGCTGCTGCTGATGGCGCTGGCCACCACGGTGCTGGCCAAGCCGCTGACGCGCGCCGCTTCCGGGCTGCGCGGCGCCGCCTGAGCCGGGCGCGCTAGCGCGCCTCCGCGCACGCGCCGCTGCGCGGGTCGAACAGGACCGGCCACGCCTGCTCGTAGATCCCCGGCGTGCAATGCTTCTCGCAGTGGGCATGGGCCAGCGTCACGCGGCGCGGGTCCTGCCACACCATCAGCGTGCAGCCGCTGTCGTCGAGCGCGCGCAGTTCGATGTGCGGGGTCTTGCGGGTCTGGCGGAACTCGGCCAGGTCGAAATGGCAGGAGCCGCGCCGGCCGACCCACAGGGTCCAGGTGAGGCTGCGCACGTCGTTGCTCGCCACGCGCATGTGCGCGTCCTCGCGGAAACCATCGTCTTCGGTGCGCTGGCAGCTGCCGGCGAGGTCGATGTCGCGCGGCGGTATCGGCGTGGCGCGCTCGCGCGCGGCGCCGGCGGCCGAGGGGCGCGGCTCGGGCGCGCGCGCGGCGGGCGGGGAGGGCGGCGGCAAGGTCACGGTACAGGCCGTCAGTGCGGCAACCGACAGCGCGGCGACCGGCACCCACGCAGGCAAGCGCGTGTTCTTCATGGCTACTCCTTGCGCCCGGTGCCCGCGCGGCCGTCGGGCTGGCCGCGCCCACCTCTACCTGTAGTTATAGCGGATGCGCAAAGGAAGGCGAGGGGAAAGCACGGCGCCTGCGTGCGGCAGGCATCGGAGGCCGCGCCGGCGTTGCCGCGCCGCGCAACGAAAAGCAAAAACCCCGCGCCGGCAACGGCGCGGGGTTTTTCGTTTGCGGGCCTGCGCGCGCCCGGCGCCGCATCAGGCGACGCGGTGCCGGGCGTGGGCTTACTTGGCCGCGGAGAAGTCGAGCGCGTTGCTCAGGTCGCCCATCGCCTTGCCCTTGTTGGCCAGCAGCGCATCGTCGCGCTGCTTCAGGCCCGGCAGCGTCGGCAGGGCGTAGCGGTGCGTGATGAAGCGCAGGATGGAGGCGGTGTCGTACTGGGTATGGTCGACGAAGCCCTTCTTGGCGAACGGCGACACGATGATCGCCGGGATGCGCGTGCCCGGGCCCCACACGTCGCCCTTCGGCACCGCGGCGTGGTCGAAGAAGCCGCCGTTTTCGTCGTAGGTCACGACGATCAGCATGTTCTTCCACTGCGGGCTTTGCTGGAGCTGGCTGATCACGCTGGCGATGTGGGCATCGCCGTCGGCCACGTTGGCGTAGCCGGCGTGCTGGTTCAGGTTGCCCTGCGGCTTGTAGAACGTGACGGCGGGCAGCTTGCCGGCGGCGGCGTCCTGCAGGAACTGCGAGTCGAAGTCCTTCAGGTGCGCGCTGCGGTAGCTGGCGTTGGCGACCGGGTCCAGCTTGGCGTAGAAGTTGAACGGCTGGTGGTGCGTCTGGAAGTTGGGCACGGCCTGGCCGTTGTTGATCAGCGTGCGGTCGGCCGTCACCTTGGACCAGGCGCCTGCATACCAGGCCCAGTTGACGCCGCGCGCGTCGAGCAGGTCGCCGATGGTGGCCTGCGTCTGCGGCGGCAGCGTGGTGGCCTTGCTCGGGTCGGCATAGGCCGCGTTGCCGCTGGCCGCCGGCGCGTTGCCGCTCGGCTGGTAGGCCGGCTGCATGGTGTTGACGGCGTAGTACATGCCCGTCTTGTCCTTCGGCGTCAGCGTGCTGTCGTTCTTGTAGGTGGCAGCACCGGTCAGGACGCTGGCCGGCGCCGCGGCGGCCGGCGTGAGGCGCACGAAATTGCCGTTGGCATCGGTGTCGATGGCGGAGATCGAGCCGCTGGCCGGCGAGGTGTCCGCGTTCGGGTATTGCGGCGCGCAGGCGCAGACCAGGTACTGGTGGTTCAGGAACGAGCCGCCGAACGCACCCATGTAGAAGTTGTCGGCCAGCGTGTAGTTCTGGGCGACCTTCCACAGGGCCATCTTGCTGCCGTCGTAGTAGCCCATCGACAGGCCGCCGGCGTCGGAGTAGGCCGCGAACTTGTCGTTCTTGCCGCCGTTGATCTGCATCTGGTTGTTGTAGAAGCGGTGCACCAGGTCGCGCGTGATGACGGTCTGGTCCACCACCGTGCTGGTGTTCTGCACGCCGGCCGGGTCGTCGATGCGGAACGGCTTGTTGGCCCAGCCGACCGTGTTGGCCTGCGGGATCGTGACGGTCTGGCCGGTGGCGGTGAAGCCGCCCCAGGTCGGCGGCAGCGAGGACAGCGCGCTGTTGTCGAAGTCCTTCTGCGGCTCGATCTTGCCGTCCGACGTCGGGTTCGCGCCGGGGATGCCGTTGGCGCCCGGGAACAGGCCGTACAGGGTGTCGAAGCCGCGGTTTTCCGCGTAGATCACCACCACGGTCTGGATGTTGTTCAGCGCCAGGCGCTTGGCCACGCCGTCGCCGATGGCCTTGCCGATGTCGCCACCAGCGGCCACGGCGTCGGCGATCAGGTCGATGGTCTGGTCGATCTCGGCCTGCAGCGTGGTCTTGATCTTGCTGTCGGTTTCCTTGTTGTGGTCTTCCAGCAGCTTGTCCGCGGCCACGCCGAGGCGGGTGGCCAGTTGCGTCTTGGCCGCGTTGAGGTCGCCGCCGTTGCCGTCCATCAGCGCGGCCAGCTCGGTCGAGATGGCGCTGAGCACGCCGTTGGCCGCCGCCGGTGCGCGGAAGACCAGCGGGCGGGTCACTGCGTTGTGCGCGCTGCCGTCGTTGCGGAAGGCGTCGGTGCCGATCTCGGCCACCACGGCGCCGCTGCCGGTGAGCGTGTAGGCGCCTTGCGCGTCGGTGAAGGTGCTGGCTTCGCCGCTGTCGCACTTGGCGTTGTTGTTGGCGTCGATGCAGACCTTGGCGTGCTCGAAGTAGCTGCCGGTCACTACGCCGGAGGTGGTGGCGGCCGGCGTGGCCGGCGCCGGGCTGACGGAGTCGCTGCCGCCGCAGGCGGTCATGGCGGCAGCGGCTAGTGCTGCCAGCGGAAAGAGTCGAAATGCGCGACGCATGGGTTTTCCTCTTCTATGCGTTTGAGGGGACAAGAAATGGCTGCCGAGGCAAAAAAGGCCGGTGTTTTCCATGAGGCGGGAGTGTGGCGCGCGTCCGTGTCAAATTGATGATGGTGCTGCACAGCGGGGAACTTCGCGTGCCGGCGGCGGTCAGCGCCGCACAAGTCGGTCTGGTGACTGACACGCGGCTGTCATCCGCGTGCGCTAGTGTGGCAAGCCTTCCGGGCGCGAATGCCGACGCCTCGCGCCTGCGCCGCCCCCTCACGACTTCCACGATTTCGCGCTTCGCCTCCATGCTGCTGCCGCCCTTGCCGTTGAATATCTCGTTGCCTTCACCGCAGGCGTGGAGGCGTGCTGCGGGTGGCGGGGCGCTGGTGCTGGCGGTGGCCTTGCTGGGCGCGTGCGGCGGGCAGGACGCGCCGCCGGCGGTGGCGGCCAGCGCGGCCAGCATGCCGGTGGCGGCCAGCGCGCCGGCCCCGGCTTCCAAGGCCGCACCCAAGGCGTTCTACGCGATGATGGCCGAGCGCCATCCGTCGATTCCGGCGCTGGGCGCGCTCGGCAGGGCGCTGTTCTTCGATCCGGCGCTGTCGGCATCGGGCCAGCAGGCCTGCGCGAGCTGCCACAGCCCCACGCATGCCTACGGGCCGCCCAACGACCTGTCCGTGCAACTGGGCGGCACCGACATGCGGCACCCGGGCACGCGCGCCGCGCCGTCGCTGCGCTATGTGCAGAACGTGCCGCCGTTCGCCGAGCACTTCCACGAGAACGACGGCGACGACTCGGTCGACCAGGGGCCGACCGGCGGCCACGACTGGGACGGCCGCGCCGCGTCGACGCACGAGCAGGCCGGCGCGCCGCTGCTGTCCGCGCACGAGATGGCCAACGGCACGCCGGGCGCGGTGGTCGCGCGCATCCGCTCGGGCCCGCACGCGGACACCTTCCGCCAGGTGTTCGGCAAGGACATCCTCGACGACGAAGGCACCGCCTACCAGGCTATCGTGATGGCGCTCGAGGTCTTCCAGGAAACGCCGGCCGAGTTCTATCCGTACACCAGCAAGTACGACGCCGTGCTGCGCGGCCAGGCGACGCTGACCCCGCAGGAAACGCGCGGGCTGCGCGTGTTCAACGATCCGGACAAGGGCAATTGCGCCGCCTGCCACCCGGGCAGCATCCGCGAAGGCGCGTTCCCGGCGTTCACGGACTTCGGCTTCATCGCGCTGGGCGTGCCGCGCAACCGCAAGCTCGCGAGCAACGCGGACCCGGCCTTTTTCGACATGGGTCTGTGCGGCCCCGACCGTACCGACCTCAAGGAGCGCGGCGACTACTGCGGGCTGTTCCGCACGCCGTCGCTGCGCAACGTGGCGCTGCGCCGCACGTTCTTCCACAACGGCATGTTCCATTCGCTGGAAGCGGTGCTGCACTTCTACGCGGAGCGCGACACCAACCCGGGTCGCTGGTATCCGCACAAGCCCGGCGGCGGCGTCGACAAGTTCGACGACCTGCCCGCGCAGTACCACGACAACGTCAACATGGAAGCGCCGTTCGGCGGCAAGGCCGGCGGCAAGCCGGCGATGAGCGACGCCGAGATCCGCGACGTGATCGCGTTCCTGAAGACGCTGACGGATGGTTACGCGGTGCCGGCGCCGGCCAAGGTGGCGGCGGCGCGTTGAGGCTGCAGATCAGGGATCAGGGCAGAACATCGGGGCAGGACGTCAAGGCGGCGCCAGGGCCGCGCGTGGCGTCTGGAGTTTGATGCCCGCCGGCCGCATGGCGCGGTCCGGCGGCTGGTCGGCTGGCGGCGCCTCGTCCCGGCGCAGGCCCCGCCCGCCGACCCGTGGCGATGCGGCGCTCAGTGGCCGATGAGGGTCTGGAGCACCACGCCGGTGGCCACGCCGATCAGGAAGTAGTCGCCGCCCACGCCGACCCACTGGTAGCCGCGCGGCGGCGCGGACAGGCGATGCTCGCGCCAGTTGTCGACCACGTACTGGCGGTCGCGGTATTCCATCGGAATCCGCTCGCCCTTGTGCCAGCCGCCCGGCGGCGGGCGATACCCCTCGGGGCCACGGTCGGGACCGCGGTCCGGGCCGCGGCCATGCGCGGGCCCGTGGCCGTGATCGTGATCGTACCGGCCCGGCGGCGGGCCCCTGCGGTCGTCATGGCCCTGGGCGAACCCGGCGACCGAAGTCATCGCGAAAGCGGCCAGCAGCATGCTGGCGACCACCTTGGTCTTTTTCATCGTTTCTTCTCCGAAGAGCCCTGTTCAGGAAGGGCTTGCGGATCAGTCTAGCGTGGATCGCCCGGCACAACTGTTACCAATTCTTCCATTCCGGGAGGCGGGCGCCGCACGCCGGGCTCACATCAGGATGATGTCGTACTGCTCCTGGTGGAACGTCGATTCCACCTGCAGCGAGATCGGCTTGCCGATGAAGTCGCCGAGCATGGCGAGGTGCTGGCTTTCTTCCTCGAGGAACAGGTCGATCACGTGCTGCGAGCCGAGGATGCGGAATTCGCGCGGGTTGAACTGGCGCGACTCGCGCATGATCTCGCGCAGGATGTCGTAGCACACCGTGCGCGGCGTCTTGACCTGGCCCTTGCCCTGGCACACCGGGCACTGCTCGCACAGCACGTGCGCGAGCGATTCGCGCGTGCGCTTGCGGGTCATCTCGACCAGCCCGAGCTGGGAGAAGCTGTTGACGGTGATGCGGGTGCGGTCGCGCGCGAGCGCGCGCTTGAGCTCGGACAGCACGGCGTCGCGGTGCTCGGCGTTCTCCATGTCGATGAAATCGATGATGATGATGCCGCCCAGGTTGCGCAGCCGCAGCTGGCGCGCGATGGTGTGCGCCGCCTCCAGGTTGGTCTTGAAGATGGTGTCGTCAAAGTTGCGCGCGCCGACGTAGCCCCCGGTGTTGACGTCGATGGTGGTCATGGCCTCCGTCTGGTCGATCATCAGGTAGCCGCCGGACTTGAGGTCGACGCGGCGCGACAGCGCCTTCTCGATCTCGGCGTCGATGTTGAAGAGGTCGAAGACGGGGCGCTCGCCGGTGTAGTGCGACAGGCGCGGCAGCACCGCGGGCGTGTATTCCTGGGCGAACTCGACCAGCTTCTGGTAGTTCTCGCGCGAGTCCACCTGGATCACGTTGGTGGCGTCGCTGACGAAGTCGCGCAGCACGCGCTGGGCCAGGTTCAGGTCCTGGTAGAGCAGGCTGGGCGCGGGCAGGCTGGTGGCGTTCTGGCGGATCGAGGCCCAGATCTTGCGCAGGTAGGCGATGTCGTTGCCGAGCTCCTCGTCGCTCGATTCCTCGGCGATGGTGCGCACGATGAAGCCGCCGCGCTCGTCGGCCGGCACCAGGCCCTGCACGCGCGCGCGCAGCGCTTCGCGGTCGACCTCGCCTTCGATGCGCTGGGAGATGCCGATGTGCGGGTCCTGCGGCAGGTAGACCAGCGTGCGCCCGGCGATGCTGACCTGGGTCGACAGGCGCGCGCCCTTGGTGCCGATCGGGTCCTTGATCACCTGCACCATCAGCGCCTGGCCTTCGTACAGCGTTTTCTCGATCGCCAGCGGCGCGGCGTTGCCGTTCTTCTCGGGGTCGCGCGGGTGCCAGATGTCGGCGACGTGGAGGAAGGCCGCGCGCTCCAGGCCGATGTCGATGAAGGCGGACTGCATGCCCGGCAGCACGCGCACGACCTTGCCCAGGTAGATGTTGCCGACCAGCCCGCGCGAAAGCGTGCGCTCGACATGGAGCTCCTGCACGGCGGCCTGCTGCACGATGGCCACGCGCGTTTCCTGCGGTGTGATGTTGACTAGGATGTCTTCAGTCATGGTGGGTGAAACTCGTGCCGGCGCGCCGGCCAGATGGTTGTCCGCACTATGCCGCCACGCGCTCCGGGGGAGATGCCACGGCCGTGCATGCCGTGGGTTGACGAAAAGGTCGGTGGCGGGTTCTCAGAACCGTAGTCGGGCCTGTCTGAGCAGGGCAGCCGTCTCGAACAAGGGCAAGCCCATGATACCCGAATAGCTGCCGGCGATTCGCGCCACGAACTCCGCCGCGCGGCCCTGGATGCCGTACGCGCCGGCCTTGCCGGCCGGCTCGCCGCTGGCCACGTAGGCGGCGATCTCGGCCTCGGTCATGGCGCGGAAGGTGACGTCGGAGACCGACAGCGCATGGCGCAGGCCGAGCGTGGAGGCCACCGTCACCGCGGTCAGCACGCGGTGGGTCCGGCCCGACAGCGCCGCCAGCATGCGCGCGGCATCGGCGTCGCCGTCCGGCTTGCCGAGGATCTCGCCGTCCAGGCAGACCGTGGTGTCGGAGGTCAGGATGGGCGCGTCGGGCAGGGCGCGCCGCTCGCGGCGGCGCAGCGCGGCCTCGGCCTTGAGCGCGCACACGCGCTGCACGTAGTCGTCGGGGCTTTCGCCGGGCAGCACCGCTTCGAGCGCTTCGGCGTCTTCATCGTCGCCGGCCAGCAGCAGTTCGTAGGCCACGCCGAGCTGGGTCAGCAGCTCGCGCCGGCGCGGGCTCTGGGAGGCAAGGTAGAGAAAGGGATGGATCACGGCGGTCGGGTAGTCCTGGTGGGAGAAGATCCGGCAGGCGCCATGCGCCGCTTGGGCCGCATTGTACCCTTGTGCTGCATCGCCGCAGATGCGGCCGGGGGGCGGTGCGCGGGACCGGCGCGCAGGTCAGGCGCGGTGATACGGATGGTTCTGCGTGACCGACCACGCGCGGTACAGCTGCTCGGCCAGCAGCACGCGCACCATGCCGTGCGGCAGGGTCAGGCTGGACAGCCGCAGCAGGGTCTGCGCGCGCGCCTTGAGGGCCGGGTCGAGGCCGTCGGCGCCGCCGATCAGGAAGGCCACGTCGCCGCCCTCGCGCTGCCAGTCGGTCAACTGGCCGGCGAGCTGCACCGTGGTGAGGTCGCGGCCGCGCTCGTCCAGCGCCACGATGCGGCATTGCCGCGGCAGCGCCGCCTCGATGCGGGCCGCCTCGCGCTGCATCACGGTGGCGGCGTTATTGCTGGAGGAGCGCGCCTCGGGCTTGATCTCGCGCAGCTCGATGCGCAGCTCGGGCGGCATGCGCTTGGCGTACTCGGCGAAGCCGGTCTCGATCCAGCCGGGCATCTTGTGGCCGACGGCCACGATCAGCAACTGCATGGCGGGATGGCGCCGCGCCGGCTCAGGCCGGACGGGTGGCGCGCTTGCGCGCCGGCGCCTTGGCGGCGGCGGTCCTGGCGGGCGCCTTGGCCGCGGTCTTGGTGGCGGTCTTGACCGGCGTCTTCGCCGCGGTCTTGCGCGCCGCGCCGGTGCCGGCGGCGCTCTTGCGCGGCGCGGCGGACTTGGCCGGCGCGCTGCGTGCGGGAGCCGAGCCCAGGCTGCTGGTCAGGCGTTTCTTGACGGCCGGCGCGCGGTTGACGGCGATGGCGTCGGCGTCGGTGTCCTCGTGGCCGAGCGGCGGCGAGGGCTCTTTCATGCCTTCGGGCAGGCGTGCCAGCGCGGGGCGCAGGTTGCTGGCGCGGCGCACGGTGCGGATCACCGGCGCGTCTTCATCCTCGTCCTCGTCGACCGGCTCGCTGGCCTTGGCCAGGCCCTTCTTGGCGGCGGCCAGCTTCAGGCGCACCGGCTTGTCGCCCCAGATTTCCTCGAGGTTGTAGTACATGCGCAACTGCGGCTGCATGATGTGGACCACGGCGTCGCCGCAGTCGACCAGCACCCATTCGCCCGTTTCCAGCCCTTCCACCGCGACGATGTGGCCGCCCGCGCCCTTGACGGTATCGCGCACCGAGGCGGCCAGCGCCTTGGTCTGGCGGTTCGAGGTCCCGCTGGCGATCACCACCCGGTCGAACAGCTCGGTCAGGTGGGTGGTGTCGTACACCTTGATGTCCTGCGCCTTGACATCTTCGAGGCCGTCGACGATGGCGCGTTGCAGTTTGCGAATATCCATGGTGCGTTCTTGTTCAGCTGAGATCGGTTTGTGGGCGGGCCGCGCCGGGCAGATCCGACGGGGCAGGCCGGTAAAGGCCGCGGCTCGCGATGTAGTGTGCCACGCCGGGCGGCAGTTGGTCATCTGCCGGCTGTCCGGCGGCCAGGCGTTGGCGAAGGGCGGTGGAGGAGAGGTCGACGGCGAGCGTCTGGTCGATCCACATGTGGCCGGAGGGCGTGGATTGTATCAGGTGGGTGGGCGCGCGGCGCGCGGCGAGCTCCTGGCGCACCGGACCGTCGAGTTCGGAGAGGTCGAAACCGGGCCGCGTGGCCACGCACAGATGCACGTCCGCGAACAGCGCCTGCCAGCCGTGCCAGGTATGCAGGCGCAGCAACTGGTCGGCGCCCATCAGCCACGCCAGCGAGGCATGCGGGCCGTAGCGCTGGCGCAGTTCGTGCACGGTGTCGACGGTGTAGCTGGGGCCGGCGCGGTCGACTTCCATGCGGCTGGCGTGCACGCGCGCGTGCGTGTCGGCCAGCGCCGCCGCGGCCAGTTCGGTCATGGCGAGGCGGTCGGCGGCGGGCGTGACGTCGTCGCCTTTCTGCCAGGACTGGCCGGTCGGGATCCACACCAGCTCGTCCAGCCCGAGCCGCTCGATGCAGAGCCGCGCGAGCGCGACGTGGCCGCTGTGCGGCGGGTCGAAGGTGCCGCCGAGGATGCCGAGGCGGTAGGGGCGCTGGCCGTCGCCGGTGCTGCCTGGTCGGGTCTTGTCGTGTTCCATACGCTCGCCGTCAGGCCCAGTCGCGCACGGGCAGGAAGTCGGTGTACAGCGCCGCTTCGGCGCTGCCCGGCTCCGGCTGCCAGTCGTAGCGCCAGGTGGCCTGCGGCGGCATCGACATCAGGATGGATTCGCTGCGCCCGCCCGACTGCAGGCCGAAATGCGTGCCGCGGTCGAACACGAGGTTGAACTCCACGTAGCGTCCGCGCCGGTAGGCCTGGAAGTCGCGCTCGCGCGCGCCGTAGGGCTGGTCCTTGCGCGCGCGCAGGATCGGCAGGTAGGCATCGAGGAAGGCGTCGCCGACCGATCGCGTCATGGCGAAGCTGCGCTCGAAGCCGAGCGCGGAGAAGTCGTCGAAGAAGATGCCGCCGATGCCGCGCGGCTCGCCGCGGTGCTTGAGGAAGAAATACTCGTCGCACCATTGCTTGAAGCGCGGGTAGAGCTCCGCGCCGTAGGGCGCCAGCGCGTCGCGGCAGGTGCGGTGGAAGTGCGCGCAGTCGCCGGCGTCGCCGTAGTAGGGCGTCAGGTCCATGCCGCCGCCGAACCACCACACCGGCTCGGCGCCGTCCTTGACCGCCAGCAGGCAGCGCACGTTCATGTGCACGGTGGGCACATGGGGATTGCGCGGGTGGAACACCAGCGACACGCCCAGCGCCTCGAAGCCGCGCCCGGCCAGCTCCGGCCGGCTGGCCGTGGCCGACGGCGGCAGCGCGTCGCCGCGCACGTGCGAAAAGCCCACGCCGGCGCGCTCCATCACGGCGCCGCCTTCCAGGATGCGGGTGCGCCCGCTGCCGCGCAGGCGCTCGGTGGGCGGCTTCTCCCAGGCATCGGTGGCGAACGGCTGGCCGTCGATGGCGGCGACAGCGTCGGTGATACGGTCTTGCAGACCGAGCAGATAGGCACGGACTGCCTGGGAATCGATCATGGTGTGCGGGCGGATGGGCCGGTGCGGCGACGGCCGGGCAGGCGGTTCGCCTGTCCGGCCGTCATGGCGGTGTCATGATTGTACTGGCTGGCGCCGGGAATGCCCGGAATAGGGGCTTTGCGGATGTTTGGCGCGGGGCATGCCGAAACGCTGAAACGCTGGTCCGGACGTCCCGTTAAAGGCGGAGAAATCGTAGCGAGCGGCGCATGGCGGGTCCGAGGAGCGCAGCCGTACATCGGTACGGCGAGCACCACAGGGCCCGCCATGCGCCGCGCAGTAGATTTATCCGCCTTTAACGCTTCAGGGCGCGGTAGCCGATGTCGGTACGATATTGCATGCCGTCGAAATGGATCTGCCCGACCGCCGCGTAGGCCGCGCGCTGCGCCGCCTTGACCGTGTCGGCCAGCCCGACCACGCACAGCACGCGCCCGCCGGTGACCTGCAGCACGCCGTCCTTGAGCGCGGTGCCGGCGTGGAAGGTCATGCTGTCCTCGGCCTCGGGCGGGATGCCGGTGATGACGTCGCCCTTGCGCGGCGCGTCGGGGTAGCCGTGCGCGGCCATCACCACGCCCAGCGCGGTGCGGCGGTCCCAGTCCAGCTCGATCTCGTCGAGGCGGCCGGAGACCGCGTGCTCCATCACGTCGACCAGGTCGGTCTTCAGGCGCGCCAGGATCGGCTGGGTTTCCGGGTCGCCCATGCGGCAGTTGAATTCCAGCGTCTTGAGGCTGCCGTCGGCGCCGATCATCAGGCCGGCGTAGAGGAAGCCGGTGTAGACGATGCCGTCCTTCTCCATGCCGCGCACGGTCGGCAGGATGATCTCGCGCAGCGCGCGCGCGTGCAGCGCGGGCGTGACCACCGGGGCCGGCGAGTACGCGCCCATGCCGCCGGTGTTGGGGCCCGCGTCGTGGTCGAGCAGGCGCTTGTGGTCCTGGCTGGTGGCCAGCGCCAGCACGTTCTTGCCGTCCACCAGCACGATGAAGCTGGCTTCCTCGCCGGCCAGGAACTGCTCGATGACCACGCGCGCGCCGGCGTCGCCGAGGCGGTTGTCGGCCAGCATCATGTCGACCGCGGCGTGCGCTTCTTCCAGCGTGGTGGCGACCACCACGCCCTTGCCGGCGGCCAGGCCGTCGGCCTTGACGACGATCGGCGCGCCCTGCGCGTCGATGTAGGCATGCGCGGCGGCGGCGTCGTTGAAGGTCTGGTAGGCGGCGGTGGGGATGCCGTGGCGCTGCATGAAGGCCTTGGCGAAGTCCTTGGACGACTCCAGCTGCGCGGCGGCCTGGGTTGGCCCGAAGATGCGCAGGCCCTTGGCGCGGAAGATGTCGACGATGCCGGCCGCCAGCGGCGCCTCGGGGCCGACCACGGTGAAGCTCACGCCCTCGCGCTCGGCGAACGCCGCCAGCACTTCCGGATCGGTCAGCGGCACGTTCTGCAGACGCTTGTCGAGCGCGGTGCCGCCGTTGCCCGGCGCCACGTACACCACCTGTACCTTGGGCGACTGGGCCAGTTTCCAGGCCAGCGCGTGTTCACGACCACCCGAGCCGACAACCAATACTTTCATGATCCACTGCCAGAAAAAATTCGCATGCGAAAAAGCGGCAGCGAGGGTCCGCCAGGAACCGCGCTGCCGCCGTGGGACGAGCCTCCTGCCGGACGCCCGCTTATTCCTCGATCACCGCGTTGGTGAACACTTCCTGCACGTCGTCCAGGTTTTCCAGGACGTCGAGCAGCTTCTGCATCTTGGCGGCGTCGTCGCCGGTGAAGCTGACTTCGTTCTGCGGCTTCATGGTGACGTCCGCCAGCTCGGCCTTGAAGCCCGCGGCTTCCAGCGCGGCCTTGACCGTGCCGAAATCGTTGGGCGGGCACAGCACCTCGATCGAGCCGTCGTCGTTGGTGACCACGTCGTCGGCGCCGGCTTCCAGCGCGGCTTCCATCAGCTTGTCCTCGGGCGTGCCGGGGGCGAACAGGAACTGGCCGCAGTGGGTGAACATGAAGGCCACCGAGCCTTCCGTGCCCATGTTGCCGCCGTGCTTGGAAAACGCATGGCGCACTTCGGCCACGGTGCGGGTGCGGTTGTCGGTCAGGCAGTCGACGATGATGGCCGCGCCCGCCAGGCCGTAGCCCTCGTAGCGGATTTCTTCGTAGTTCACGCCTTCGAGGCCGCCCACGCCGCGCTGGATGGCGCGCTGCATGTTGTCCTTGGGCATGTTGGCGTCCATCGCCTTGTCCATCGACAGGCGCAGGCGCGGGTTGGAATCGGGGTCGCCGCCGCCGAGCTTGGCGGCCACCGTGATTTCCTTGATCAGGCGGGTCCAGACCTTGCCGCGCTTGGCGTCAGCGGCGGCCTTCTTGTGTTTGATATTGGCCCATTTTGAGTGACCGGCCATGATTCTCTCCGAAGCGGAATGCGTATTGATGCGCGCGCCTTGGCCGGCGCGCGCCGCCCGCGCCGGGCGGGCCAAGCTGGCCCGGCGGCGCCGGCGGAAGGTGTCGTATGCCTGTGAGCCGGCCTGGGGGCTGGCTATAATCAGCCCAGCATTTTATCACGCGGCCCTGCCGCCGCCGGCCCCCGATGGCGGGAGCCGCCGGCGCGCGGGGGACGACAAGCGGCAGCGCCCCGGGCGCCGCCTGCCAACCAGAGAAATCATGGCCGATCCCATCCTCATTGCCAAGAACGCAGAACTCGAACTCGCCCTGCTGCCCGAGATGGGCAACCGGCACGGGCTGATCACCGGTGCCACCGGCACCGGCAAGACCGTGACGCTGCAAAGCCTGGCGCAGGGATTCTCGCGGCTGGGCGTGCCGGTATTCCTGGCCGACGTCAAAGGTGACCTGACCGGCATCTCCCAGCCGGGCGCGCTGTCCGACAAGCTCAAGGCGCGCCTGCACGACCTGGGCCTGCCCGAGCCGGTGTGGGGCGGCTGCCCCACCACGCTGTGGGACGTGTTCGGGCAGAAGGGCCATCCGGTGCGCGCCACAGTCTCGCACATGGGCCCGCTGCTGCTGTCGCGCCTGCTGGAGCTCAACGACACCCAGCAGGGCGTGCTCAACCTGGTGTTCCGCATCGCCGACGCCAACGGCCTGCTGCTGCTCGACGCCAAGGACCTGCGCGCCATGCTGCAGTACGTGGGCGACAACGCCGGCCAGTTCACCACCGAGTACGGCAACATCTCCACGGCCTCGGTCGGCGCCATCCAGCGCGGCCTGATGGCGCTGGAGTCGCAGGGCGCGGACGTCTTCTTCGGCGAGCCCATGCTCAACCTGGACGACTTCATCCAGACCGAGAACGGGCAGGGCGTGGTCAACATCCTGGCCGCCGACAAGCTGCTCAGCTCTCCCAAGCTCTACGCCACCTTCCTGCTGTGGCTGCTGTCCGAGCTGTTCGAGAAGCTGCCCGAGGCCGGCGACCTCGACAAGCCCAAGCTGGTGTTCTTCTTCGACGAGGCGCACCTGCTGTTCAACGACGCGCCCAAGGCGCTGCTCGACAAGATCGAGCAGGTGGTGCGCCTGATCCGCTCCAAGGGCGTGGGCGTGTACTTCGTCACGCAGAACCCGGTGGACATTCCCGACACCGTGCTGGGCCAGCTCGGCAACCGCGTGCAGCACGCGCTGCGCGCGTTCACGCCGCGCGACCAGAAGGCGGTCAAGGTGGCGGCCACCACCATGCGCGCCAACCCGGCGCTGGACCTGGAAAAGGTGATCGGCGAGCTCGGCGTGGGCGAGGCGCTGGTGTCGCTGCTCGACGCCAAGGGCATTCCCGGCGTCACCCAGCGCGCCTGGGTGATGGCGCCGGGCAGCCGCATCGGCCCGGTCAGCGACGACGAGCGCAAGCAACTGCTGGCCGCGTCGCTGGTGGCCGGCACCTACGAGCAGGCCATCGACCGCGAATCGGCCTACGAGAAGCTCAAGGGCCGCGCGGCGGGAACGGGAACGGCCGGCAATGGCGCGCCCGCCGGCACGCCCGCCGGGGGCCAGGACGCGCCGGCGCAGGGCGGCGGCTGGCTCGACCAGGCCGGCGAGATCTTCGGCGGCCTGACCAAGGGCACCGGCAAGAGCGGGCGCGGCGACTCCATCCTGGAGTCGATGGCCAAGTCGGCCGCGCGCACGGTCGGCTCGCAGGTCGGCCGCGAACTGATCCGCGGCGTGCTGGGCAGCCTGCTGGGAGGGGGCAAGAAGAAATAGGCCGCCGCCCGCGCCGGGGCGGCGCGCCGGCTCAGCGCTTGCGCGCGGCCTCGGCATCCTCGCGCATCTTGCGCAGGAACAGGCGCGTGAAAAACCACCCCATGCCGATGATGAAGGCGATCACGGCCAGGCTCATCAGCCCGGTATCGGTGGTGAACAGGATCTTGAAGGCTTCCATCTGAGTCTCCCTGGTCTGGCGCGGCACGTCGGTCGACGTGCCGCTGCCCAGTCTAGGCAGACCCCCGGCCGCGGGCGTTGAGGCGGATCAATCCGGGTGCAGACTGTGCCGCCCGCCCGCGTCCAGCCTGCGCTTATCCCGCACCCCTCCCGCGCTCAGTTCTTGGTGCCGAACAGGCGGTCGCCGGCGTCGCCGAGGCCCGGCACGATGTAGGCGTGCGAATCGAGGTGGCTGTCCAGCGAGGCCACGAACAGCCTCACGTTCGGGTGCGCCTTCTGGAACACTTCCACGCCTTCGGGCGCCGCCACCAGCGCGACGAAGGTGATGGCCTCGTCCTTCACGCCGCGGCGCTTGAGCACGTCGACCGCGTGCGCGGCCGAATAGCCGGTCGCCACCATCGGGTCGCACAGGATGAAGCTGCGGTCTTCCACGTCGGGCAGGCGCACCAGGTATTCCACCGGGCGGTGCTGGTCGTCGCGGTACACGCCGATGTGGCCGATGCGCGCCGACGGAATCAGCTCGACCAGGCCGTCGCTCATGCCCACGCCGGCGCGCAGCACCGGCACGATGGTCAGCTTCTTGCCGGCGATCACGGGCGCGTCCAGCTCGACCAGCGGCGTCTCGATGCGGCGCGTGGTGAGCGGCAGGCTGCGCGTGATCTCGTAGCCCATCAGCAGCGTGATCTCGCGCAGCAGCTCGCGGAACGTGCGCGTGGAGGTCTCCTTGTCGCGCATGTGGGAGAGCTTGTGCTGGATCAGCGGGTGGTCGAGGATGTACAGGTTGGGAAAGCGGGGGTCTTGCTTCATGGCGGATCGGCGGCAGAAAAGGCGCGGAAGGTACGCGCGGGTGTGCGCGGGCGCGCTGGACACGGGAAGGGGCGCGAGGCCCGGTGCAGCCGGATTGTAATGGATGCCGGGCCGCCCGCCGCCACCGTGGCGGG
>NZ_AQPL01000033.1:0-1026 GCF_000395345.1 Cupriavidus sp. WS
CCCGCCGCCACCGTGGCGGGCCGGCCCGCCCGCGTCAGTCCAGCGAGATGCTGGCGCTCCTGGCCACCTTGCCGAATTTCTCGTACTCGGACAGCGTCAGCGACTGCAGCTCCGCCGCGCTCGAGCCCTTCGGGTTGAAGCCGGCCTGCACCAGCTTGTCCTTCACCTCGGCATTGCCGAGCGCCTCGACCAGCGCGGCGTTGAGCGCCTGCACCACCGGCGCCGGCATGCCGGCCGGGCCGTACACGCCGAACCACGGCTCCACGGCGTAGCCGGCCAGGCCGGCCTCGGCCAGCGTCGGCACGTTGGGCAGCGACGGCGAGCGGGTCTTGCCCGCCACCGCCAGCGCGCGCAGCTTGCCGGCCTGGATGTGCGGCAGCGAGGCCGGCAGGTTGTCGAACATCACCTGCACGTGGCCGCCCAGCATGTCGTTGATGGCCGGGCTGCTGCCCTTGTACGGCACGTGGACCAGGCCGGTCTGCGTCATCTGCGAGAACATCGCGCCGGCCAGGTGCATCGAGGTGCCGGCGCCCGCCGTGGCGTAGGTCAGGCCGGGATGCGCCTTGGCATAACCGACCAGATCGGCCACCGTCTTCACCGGCAGGTCGTTGCTGACTTCCAGCACGATGGTGGAGGTGCCCAGCAGGCTCACCGCGGTGAAGTCCTTGCGCGGGTCGAACGGCACGTGCTTGTAGATGTGCGGATTGAGCGCGTTGGTGGAGATCGCGCCGAAGCCGATGGTGTAGCCGTCCGGCGCGGCCTTGGCCACCGCCTCCATGCCGATGTTGCCGCCGGCGCCCGGGCGGTTTTCCACCACCACCGGCTGGCCCAGCTTCTCGCCGATGCGCTGGCCGACCGTGCGCGCCACCAGGTCGGTGGTGCCGCCGGCCGCGTAGGGCACGACGAAGCGGATCGGCCTGGACGGGTAGTCGCCGGCCGCGCCGGCCGCGCCGGCCACGCCTGGCAGCCAGCTTCCGGCCAGCGCGGCGGCGATGGCGGCCGCGCCCAGCAGGCGCCGGCCGGCGG
>NZ_AQPL01000034.1:0-71864 GCF_000395345.1 Cupriavidus sp. WS
GGCGGTATTGGCCGGGTGATGACAATCATCGCGGTCGTGGTGGTTGCGGTGGTGACCGCTTCGCTGAGCTACGCCTTGTGCCCCAATGGCAGCAGCAGGCCGCTGTTCGGCACCATCGTCCTGGACGAAGCCTTTTCCAAGAGCTCGCAAGCGGTGGCGGGCCGCATCATTTCTGCGTTGCGGGAATTCGGCCTGCATCCGCTGTTCGTCACGCCCAACAAGGAAATGCGCCTGCTGCGCGCGCATACCCGTTCCGCGATCCTGATCCATCGCCGGGGACAGCAGGCCACCATGACTTCGCTGAGCTGGGAAGAACTGGACGAAGTGGCCCGCGTGCGGCAAGGAAGGCGCGATGAAGTCACCGGCTGAGCTGGCCGCGAAGCTGGGCCGGCAATGGCAGTCGGCTTCGTTGCGGACCTCACGCCTGCTCGAGCGGGGCCATTGGCCGCTGCGGCTGATGATCGGGCGGCCCACGGCGGGCATCTTCGCCCGCGAGACCGAGGCGGTCCGGCGTCATGCCCAGTCCTGGCGGCAGGTGCGGGTCGGCAAGGTGGCCTGGGAAAGCACGGTCTACCGTGCCGGCGAAGCGCCGGTCGAGCTGCCTGTGGCATGGGAGATCGGCACGCCATCGGAGTGGACGAGGCTACCGGCGACGCCGCGATCCAGGCCGAATACCGGGCGCTGGGGCAGCTGGTGGAAGGCGTGGATCCGCTGTTCCACTCGTTGATCCTGCGTCATCGCAGCCTCGCGCTGGATCGTCCCGCCGGGGAAGTTTTCAAGGCGGGCGAGGTCGCGCTTGCCCTGTCGCCTGGCTGCGCCGGCGGGCGCCCGTTGCGGGCCGTGACGGTCTGCAACATCGACAGCAAGTTCCTGGAGCGCAATCGTGCACTGCTGACGCAGATGCTGGATGCCCGCTTCGGCGGGCTGGCGGGTGGCGCCGGGCTGGAGGCCTTCCTGGGCGCGGCGGAGGACAGCGATCACTGGCTGCTGGTGGCGCCGCTGGTGCCGGGGCTGCTGCCGTTCGCGCAGCAGCGCGTGCCGGTCGGAGAGCTGGCTGGCATGCCGGGAGAAGCCAGCCGCATCCTGATCGTGGAGAACGAACGTTGCCTGCACCAGTTGCCGGCGCTGGCCGGCACAGTGGCCATTCTGGGCGCGGGATTGCACCTCGGCTGGATGCGTCAGGAATGGCTGATCGGAAGGCACGTTGCGTACTGGGGCGATCTCGATACCTGGGGCCTGGCGATGCTGGCCGGAGCCCGGCGGGCATTGCCCGGTGTCAGGCCCGTGCTCATGGATCGCGCGTGCTTCGATCGCTACGCCCCGGCGCTCGCGGTCAATGAACCCGTGCGTGCGGGTGCCGAGCCGCCGGAAGGCCTGGACGCGACGGAGGCGGCCTTCTACCAGTATCTCTGCGGACTGGAACGTGGCCGGCTCGAGCAGGAGTTTCTGCCGGCGGACACGGTCGCTGCCGCGCTTGGCGCATGGCATGGGCAAACGCAGCAATAGGGTGCCGATGCGTTTCTCGCTCGCTGCGGCTGCCTCCATTGCTCCTGCAAAGCCGCTTTCCGTCCTACCGGCAGCGCCGCCTGATCGAGTTCCTGCAGGCGCGCTTCGCCGCCTTCGACGCGGAATATCCGATTACCGGCTAGTGGATCCGTCGCCCGGTCCGCCTCGCCGCGCGCGTGGCGTGGCTGTGTTGTCGGAAGCACATTGCGCCCTGCGCAGGGGGACGGGCGGTCACGCGGGGCCGCAATATGACCGAATTATTGCGTTGTACGGACATAAAGCTTTCACGAAAGGTGGAGAGAATGCGTCAGCCGCAACAGCTTCAGGCTCGTGGCAGATCGCCTCATCCATCCATAAGACTGAGAACAACCCAGTGAAGAAAGCTCTCCTCGTAATGACCGCCGCGGCCGCAGCCGCAGCGTCGGGCGCCACGTTCGCCCAGACCACTTCGGGCGTGACGCTCTACGGCATCGTCGACGCCGGCGTCGAAGTCATCAACCACACGCCGGCCACCGGCTCGGCCGGCGGCACCGTGACCCGCCTGAATTCCGGCAACCTGTCCGGCTCGCGCTGGGGTGTGCGCGGCGTCGAAGACCTCGGCGGCGGCCTGAAGGGCATCTTCGTGCTGGAAAGCGGCTTCGACATTGACACCGGCCTGTCCGGCCAGGGCAACCGCCTGTTCGGCCGTCAGTCGTATGTCGGGCTGCAGGGCGACTTTGGCGCCGTGACCTTCGGCCGCCAGCAGAACGCGCTGTACGACCTGTTCGGCGCCTATGACCCGATGGGCGTGGGCCCGCGCTACTCGCTCAACAACGTCGACGCGCAGTTCAACGGCCGCGCCGACAACGCCATCAAGTACACCGGCAAGTTCGGCGGCCTGACCGCCACCGGCTTCTACAGCTTCGGCCGCGACGCCACCGTGTCCAACGGCAGCGAAGTGCCGGGCGAGAACAAGGTCGGCCGCAACTACGGCGCGGGCCTGTCGTATGCCGTGGGCGGCCTGTCGATCGGCGGCGCCTACGACCAGTACCAGGGCGCATCGGTCGCGCTGCAGGACCGCAGCGCCAAGCGCGCGGCCCTCGGCGCCGCGTTCGCCTTCGGCGACGCCAAGGTGTTCGCCGGCTACCGCTGGCTGCGTGACGACGGCACCGCCAGCACCACCGCCGCGGTTCAGCGCAGCAACGTGTACTGGACCGGCGCGAGCTACAAGTTCACGCCTGCCTTCCAGCTGACCGGCGCGGCCTACTACACCGACACCAAGAACAGCGGCGGGGATCCGTGGATGTTCGTGCTGTCGGGCGACTACTCGCTGTCCAAGCGCACCGATGCCTACCTGAACATCGGCTACGTGAAGAACAAGGACGGCTCGTCGCTGGGCCTGAACGGCGCGGGCACGGCCCTGGTGGGCGCGAACCAGACCGGCGCCACCATCGGCGTGCGCCACCGCTTCTGACCTGATGCCTGACACCTGACGCGGGGCGGATTCGTCCGCGCCGCGCAGTGACAGCGGGCGTGCCGGGGACGACCCGGCACGCCAAGTCTCATATCGACCTTGCCTGGCGCAGGGATCGTTGGGCCGGTCGGACGACCGGCCTTTTTTCCGTCCGTCATTCCCGTTCCTGCCTGCCTCGTGCCTGCCGCGGTCATTGCTGCCGCGCGGCATCCATCGGCTCGTCCACGAGGCAGCGGGCGAGGGCCGTGCCGCTGCCGTATTCGGTGTCGTGCAGCGTGAGCGCCCCGGACAGGCAGATGAACACGGTCATGCCGGCCAGGGCGGCGAGCAGGCAGAGCGTGAGAAGCGGCAGTCTTCGCATGGCCAATCCTCCGGACGGTTGCGGCATCGGCGCCGGCGTTTCCCGGATGCATCGCATTTCCCGTGCCGGCCGCGCGCGGGGCACAAAGCCGCCTTTGCCGTGCCTCAGGGAGCGCCTGGCGCGGCCGCGCTGTTGGGCAGCGCCAGACAGCCGCGTGCGCCATGTGCGCGCGCCGCAGACAGGGGCGTGCCGGCCGGCGCGGCTGGCCTCGACGCACGCGGCGGCGCCGGCCGGGTAGTTGCGCCGATTGTCCGAGCCGCGGCTTTCCATTAGGCTGGCCCACTGCTTTCCGATCCCGCCGGCGCCGCAGCGCCGGTCACTGGAGATGCCCGATGCCCGCCGTGCCAAGCCCGCCGCAGACCGCGTCCCGCCGCAATGGCCTGACCTTCGAGCAATGGCGCGAGGCGATCGACACCAGCTTCCTGCCGCTCGCGTATTCGCGCCAGGCCAGCGGCCGCTTTCATTGCAGCTTCAGCTATGCGCGCTTCGGCGCGTGCGCGGTGGCGGACCTGGAGGTCGACGCGCACCGCGTGGCGCGCGAGCCGCGCCACGCGGCGGCGTCGGACGCGGGCTTCTTCAAGATCTTCTGGCAACTGAGCGGGCACAGCCGCGTGGCGCAGCGCAACAACGCGGCCGAGCTGGCCGCGGGCATGTGGTCCATCTACGATACCGCGCAGCCCTACAGCATCGACATGGGCGAGCGCAGCCGCGTGCTGGTGCTGCTGGTGCCGCAGGCGCACGCGTTCGGCTGGCGCCAGGCGGCGGCGAACCTGGGCGGGCAGGCGCTGCCGGGCGAGGGCGCGGCGCGCATCGCGGTGTCGGCGCTGGGCGCGCTGCTGCACGACACCTGCGCGGGCCACCTGCTGGACCATCACGGGCAGGCCGTGCTGCAGGACTCGGTGGTGTCGCTGATGGAGACCGCGCTGCAGGGCGTGCGCGCGGCGCAGCCGGCGGCCTGCGACATGGACGGCGTGGCCGGCGTGGCGGGCTCTGCGGTGGCGCGCCGCCTGGGCGAGGCGCGCATGCGCCGGCTGGCCGAGTTCGTCGATGCCCAGCTGCATGATCCCGAGCTGTGCGCGCAGCGGCTGGCCACCGTGCTCAACGTGTCCCGCCGCACGCTGTACAACCTGTTCCGCGAGGCCGGCCTCACGCCCCACGCCTATATCCTGTCGCGGCGGCTGCGCCAGGCCGCGCGGCGTCTGTCGGGCGAGCCCGGGCGCACCATCACCGAGATCGCCTTCGCGCTCGGCTTTGCCGATGCCGCGCATTTCAGCCGCGTGTTCCACGAGCGTTTCGGCATGAGCCCGTCGCAATGGCGGCAGCGGCATGCGGGCGCGCATATTGTGCTGCCGCACTGATCCGTCTCTCCGGCCGCGGTCCGCTTTCGCCGCGCTTGCACGCATCGGCAAGCTTTGTGCACGGCCAGACAAGCCATGCGCGCGGGGCCGATGCTAACTTCGTTCTCCATGACAAGGCGCAAGCCGACAATGACCGGAGACGAAGATGAATGCACCCAAGGAAGCCCGCGGCGGCCTGGACCAGGCCATCCGCAATGCCATGCTGGTCGACGGCGAGTGGCGCCAGGCCGCGTCTGGCGAGACCTTCGCCGTGTTCGATCCGGCCACCGGCGAGGCCATCGCGCGCGTGCCCTCGGGCGGCGCGGCCGACGTCGATGCGGCCGTGGCCGCCGCCGGGCGCGCGTTTGCCGGCGGCGCCTGGCCCGCTATGACGCCGGCCCAGCGCGAGCGCCTGCTGCTCAGGCTGGCCGACCTCGTGGAGCAGCACGCCGACGAGCTGGCCCGGCTGGAGACGCTCAACAACGGCAAGCTGCTGGCCTTCGCGCAGGGGCTGGAGGTGGCCGGCAGCGTGCAGTGGCTGCGTTACATGGCCGGCTGGGCCACCAAGATCGAAGGCAGCACGTTCGACATCTCGGTGCCGTTTCCGCCGGGCACGCGCTACCGCGCGTCCACGCGGCGCACGCCGGTGGGCGTGGTGGGCGCCATCGTGCCGTGGAATTTCCCGCTGCTGATGGCGGTGTGGAAGATCGCGCCGGCGCTGGCCTGCGGCTGCACGGTGGTGCTCAAGCCGGCCGAGGAAACGCCGCTGACCGCGCTGCGGCTGGCCGAGCTGGCGCTGGAGGCAGGCTTTCCGGCGGGCGTGTTCAACGTGGTGACGGGCGACGGCACGACCGGCGCGGCGCTGGTGGCGCACCCCGGCGTGAACAAGATCACCTTCACCGGCTCCACCGAAGTGGGCCGGCTGATCGGCGCGCGCTGCGGGCAGGACATCCGCCGCGTGTCGCTGGAGCTGGGCGGCAAGAGCCCGGTCATCGTGCTGGAGGACTGCGACCCGGCGCGCGCCATCGAGGGCGCGGCCGGCGCCATCTTCCTCAACCAGGGCCAGGTGTGCACGGCCGGCTCGCGCCTGTACGTGGCGCGCCGCCACTACGAGCAGGTGGTCGAGGGGCTGGGCAAGGTGGCCGACGCCACGGTGCTCGGCGCCGGGCTCGACCCGGCCAGCCAGATGGGGCCGCTGGTGTCGGCGCGCCAGCGCGACAAGGTGATGGGCCTGATCGGCACCGGCCGCAGCGAGGGCGCGCAGATCGTCGCGGGCGGCACCGCGCCGGAGCGTCCCGGTTATTTCGTGCGGCCCACGGTGGTGGCCAACGCGGCGTGCAAGGACCTCACGCTGGTGCGCGAGGAAGTGTTCGGGCCGGTGGTGGTGGCCATGCCGTTCGACGACCCGCAGGCCGTGCTGGCCGAAGCCAACCGCTCGGAATACGGCCTCGGCGCCAGCATCTGGAGCAACGACCTGCGCGCGGTGCAGCGGCTGGTGGACGGGCTCGACGCCGGCACGGTCTGGGTCAACACGCACAACATCGTCGACCCCAACATGCCGTTCGGCGGCTACAAGGCGTCCGGCGTGGGGCGCGAGCACGGCTATTCGGCCATCGAGTCGTACACCGAGATCAAGTCGGTCTGCATGGCCTACTGAGCGGCGCCGGACCCCCTCGGGGTAATTCCGGGTATTTAAAAGGTCCGCGTTGCACACATGCTTGGGCCTGCCGCATGCGCCGGCGTGGTGGAGGAGGTCCGCCACGCCGGCCCCGCAGGCGCGGCACCCTCTTGCAGCCCCCCGCAGCCCCGCAGAAGAAGCAAAAAACAAAAGAGAGAGGAGACACGATGCGCCACGAATCCACGCGGGTTCCGTTCCGTGCTTTGCCGCGCCGGTTGTGCGCCGCCGCCGCGCTGCTGGCAGCCGCGGCCATGACGGCATCCCTGCCGGCCGCCGCGCAGGGCCGGCCCGCCCCGCGCGCGGCCACGCCCGACCACATCCGCGCCGTCACGCGCAGCGTCGACGGCGCCTTCATCGAGGCCAACGCGGCCAGGACGCCGGACTGGCCCAGCTACGGGCTGGACTATGCCGAGACCCGCTTCAGCCGGCTCGCGCAGATCAACGCCGACAACGTCAAGGACCTCGGGCTGGTCTGGTCCTACAACCTCGAGTCCACGCGCGGAGTCGAGTCCACGCCGCTGGTGGTGGACGGCATCATGTACGTCACCGCCTCGTGGAGCGTGGTGCACGCGGTGGACACGCGTACCGGCAAGCGCCTGTGGACCTTCGACCCCAAGGTCGACCGCGCGCTCGGCTACCGCGGCTGCTGCGACGTGGTCAACCGCGGCGTGGCGCTGTACCAGGGCAAGGTGTTCGTGGCCGCCTACGACGGCCGGCTGATTGCGCTGGACGCCGCCAGCGGCCGCAAGCTGTGGGAGAAGGACACCATCATCGACCGCAAGCATTCGTACACCATCACCGGCGCGCCGCGCGTGTTCAAGGGCAAGGTCATCATCGGCAACGGCGGCGCGGAGTTCGGCGTGCGCGGCTACATCACCGCCTACGACGCCGGCACCGGCGAGCAGAAATGGCGCTGGTTCACCGTGCCCGGCGACCCCGCCAAACCGTTCGAGGACGAGTCGATGGCCGCGGCGGCCAGGACCTGGGACCCGGCCGGCAAGTGGTGGGAGGCGGGCGGCGGCGGCACCGCGTGGGACACGCTGGCGTTCGACCCCGAGCTCAACCTCATGTACGTGGGCACCGGCAACGGCTCGCCGTGGGCGCGCAGCAAGCGCAGCCCGGCCGGCGGCGACAATCTCTACCTGGCCTCCATCGTCGCGCTCGACCCCGACACCGGCAGATACGTCTGGCACTACCAGGAAACGCCGGGCGACAACTGGGACTACACCTCCACCCAGCAGATGATCCTGGCCGACCTGAACATCGGCGGACAGGCGCGCAAGGTCATCCTGCACGCGCCCAAGAACGGCTTCTTCTTCGTGATCGACCGCACCAACGGCAAGTTCATCTCGGCGCAGAACTTCGTCGACGTGAACTGGGCCAGCGGCTACGACCAGAACGGCAGGCCGGTGGAGATCCCGGCGGCGCGCGAGGGCGACAAGCCCTACGACGCCATCCCCGGCCCCTACGGCGCGCACAACTGGCACCCGATGTCGTTCAACCCGCAGACCGGCCTGGTCTACCTGCCGGCCCAGCACGTGCCGCTGAACCTGATGGACGACAAGAACTGGACCTTCAACGGCGGCCAGCCGGGCCAGCCGCACGGCAACGTGGGCTGGAACACCGCCAAGTTCCTCAACGCCGAGCCGCCCGCGAGCAAGCCCTTCGGCCGCCTGATCGCGTGGGACCCGGTGCAGCAGAAGGCGGTGTGGACCCAGGAGCAGGTCTCGCCGTGGAACGGCGGCACGCTGACCACGGCCGGCAACCTGGTGTTCCAGGGCACCGCGGACGGGCGCTTCATCGCCTACCACGCGGCCAGCGGCGCCAAGCTGTGGGAGTCGCCCACCGGCACCGGCGTGATCGCCGCGCCGGTCAGCTACATGGTGGACGGCAGGCAGTACGTGTCCGTCGCGGTGGGCTGGGGCGGCGTGTACGGTCAGGCCCAGCGCGCCACCGACCGGCAGGGGCCGGGCACGGTCTACACCTTCGCCGTGGGCGGCAAGGCGCCGCTGCCGGCGTTCGCGCAGTACCGCGCCGGCCGGCTGCTGTCGGGCGTGAAGTACGACCCGGCCAACGTCGCCGCCGGCACCGCGCTCTATGTCAGCAACTGCGTGCTGTGCCACGGCGTGCCGGGCGTGGACCGCGGCGGCAACATTCCCAACCTGGGCTACCTGGACACCACCTACATCGAGCATCTCGACAAGATCGTCTTCAAGGGGCCCGCGATGGCGCGCGGCATGCCGGACTTCACCGGCAAGCTGAGCAGGGAGGACGTGGAGAAGATCAAGGCGTTCATCCAGGGCACCGCCGACGCGATCCGGCCCAAGTGAGCGCCGGGCGGCCCTGGCAAACCGCGCGTGATCGGGCACAATCGGGCGGCGGTGGCGCAGGATCCGATCAACGAACCCGGGACAGGCACATGGCGGGCAACAGGGCGCGCGCGCGGGGTGGCAGGCCGGCTGGCGCGCAGGCCGGCGGACCGGCCGGCGGACCGGCTGGCCGGCATGCGCCGCCGCGTCCCGCGCGGCGCCTGTGCTGCCTGGCCGCCGCCTTGCTCGCGGCGGGCGCCGGCGGCGCCTTTGCCGACGACACGCTGCCCGACGTGGTGGTCGGCGCCAGCCGCGCCGAACAGAAGCGCTTCGATGCGCCCGCCGCCATCGACAGCGTGCCGGTCGACCCGATGGCCGCGCCCAGCGCGCTGGTCAACCTTTCCGAACTGCTGGCCGGCGTGCCGGGCGTGACCGCGCGCGAGCGCCAGAACTATTCGCAGGACCTGCAGCTGGCCGTGCGCGGCTTCGGCAGCCGCTCCACCTTCGGCGTGCGCGGCGTGCGGCTGTTCGTCGACGGCATTCCCGCCACCATGCCGGACGGCCAGGGCCAGGCCTCGACCTTCGACCTCAACAACGCCAGCCGCATCGAGGTGCTGCGCGGCCCCTTCGCGCAGATGTACGGCAATGCGTCGGGCGGCGTGGTGCAGGTCTTCACGCCGGACCCGCCCAGGGCGCCGATGGCGCGCGCGTCCACCGGCTTCGGCTCGGACGGGCAGTGGACCGCCGGCGTCACGCTGGGCGGCGGCAACGACAAGATCGGCGCCACGCTCGACGCCTGGTCCTTCGAGACCGACGGCTACCGCGACCACGGCGCGGCGCGGCGGCGCCAGCTCAACGCCAAGGTGGTGGCCGAGCCGGCGGCGGGCACCCGCCTTACCGCGCTGCTCAACATCTTCGACCAGCCGCTGGCGCAGGACCCGCTCGGCCTCACGCGCGCGCAGGCCGAGGCCCGCCCGCGCCAGTCGGTGCCGCTGTCGGCGCAGTTCGACACCGGCAAGACCGTCAGGCAGACCCAGGGCGGGCTGGCGTGGGAGCAGCGCCTGGGCGAGCGCGACCGCATCGAGGCCCGCGCTTACGGCGGCACGCGCGCATTGACCCAGTACCTGGGCTTCAGCGGCGCCGCGCCGAATTCCGCCGGCGGCATCGTCGACATCGACCGCAGCTATGGCGGCGCGGCGCTGTCGTGGCACCACGACACGCGCTTCGCCGGCCTGCCGCTGCTGTGGAGCGCCGGCATCGAGGCCGACGGCATGCGCGACGCGCGCACCGGCTACGTCAACCAGAACGGCACGCAGGGCGCGCCGCGCCGCGACGAGACCGACACCGCCAGCAGCTACGGCGCCTACGCCCAGTTCGACTGGACCTGGCACCCGGCGTGGCGGCTGGTGGGCGGCGTGCGCGCGAGCCGGGTCCGGCTCGGCATCGCCGACCATTTCGTCACCGCGGCCAGTCCCGACGACAGCGGCAACAACACCTTCGGCAACGTCAGCCCGGTGCTCGGCGTGGTGTGGCAGGCGTTCGAGTCCGTCAACGTCTACGCCAACCTCGGGCGCGGCTTCGAGACCCCGACGCTGACCGAGGTGGCCTACGGCCCTGCCGGCACCGGCACCAACCTCGGGCTGAGTCCGTCCACCAGCCGCCAGGGCGAACTGGGCGTCAAGTGGCAGGGCGCCAGCCAGCGCGTCGAGGCGGCCCTGTTCGACGCCGACAGCCGCAACGAGATCGTGCCGCTGTCCAACGACAACGGCCGCAGCGTCTACCAGAACGTCGACGGCGTGCGCCGGCGCGGCTTCGAGCTGGCCTGGCACGGCGCGTTCGGCGCGGGGCAGCGCTACGGTGCCGGGCTGGCCTACACCTGGCTGGACGCCCATTTCGGCGAAGCCTTCGTCAACGCCCAGGGCCAGACCGTGGCCACCGGCAGCCGCGTGCCCGGCACCGCGCGCCACAGCCTGAACTTCGAGGCGACCTGCCGCCCCGTGGCCGGCCTCGTGCTGGGCGCGGAAATGCGCGTGGAAGGGCGCGTCTTCGCCGACGACCTCAACACCCAGGCCGCGCCCGGTTACGCCAGCTTCAACCTGCGCGCCGGCTACGCCTTCCGCGTGGGGCGCACGCGCTGGTATGCGTTCGGGCGCATCGACAACCTCGCCGACCGGCGCTACATCGGCTCGGTGATCGTCAACGAAAGCAACGGCCGCTACTTCGAGCCGGCGCCCGGGCGGCGCTTTTTCCTGGGGCTGCGCGCGCAGATCTGACGGCGCCGGGGCGGCCTGCGCGGCGCAATGCCGCCGCAATGCCGCCGGCCTGCACTAAACTGTCGCATGGCCACGGCCGCGTGGCGCCGCTCCGCACGTCCACATGCAAGACCACATGCAAGACGATATTCAGCCCTCGACATCCGCCACGCCCCCGGCCCCGACCGCACCTTCCGCGCCTTCCGCGCCTTCCGCGCCTTCCGCCGTCGACGACCACACCCGCAGGATCATGCTGTGGGTCGTGGCCGTCGGCTTCTTCATGCAGACGCTGGACTCCACCATCGTCAACACCGCCTTGCCCTCGATGGCCAGGAGCCTCGGTGAAAGCCCGCTGCGCATGCAGTCGGTGATCATCGCCTATTCGCTGACAATGGCGGTCATCATCCCGGCCTCGGGCTGGCTGGCCGACCGCTTCGGCACCCGCACCATCTTCCAGACCGCCATCGGCCTGTTCGTGGCCGGCTCGCTGGCGTGCGCGTACTCCAACACGCTGACCATGCTGGTGGTCTCGCGCGTGCTGCAGGGCGTGGGCGGCGCGATGCTGCTGCCGGTGGGGCGGCTGGCCGTGCTGCGCACCTTCCCGCGCGACCAGTACCTGCAGGCGCTGAGCTTCGTCGCCATCCCGGGCATGGTCGGGCCGCTGATCGGGCCGACGCTGGGCGGCTGGCTCACCGAGGCGTTCTCCTGGCACTGGATCTTCCTCATCAACGTGCCGGTGGGCCTGCTGGGCGGGCTGGCCACGCTGCGCTACATGCCCAACAGCCGCCTGCACGGCGTGGCGCGCTTCGACACCAGCGGCTACGTGCTGCTGGCCATCGCCATGCTGACGCTGTCGTTCTCGCTCGACGGCCTGGCCGAGCTCGGCTTCGAGCACGCCGTGGTGCTGATGCTGCTGATCGCCAGCATGGCCTCGCTCACCGCCTACGTGCTGCACGCCACGCGGCACCGCCGCCCGCTGTTCGCGCTGCGGCTGTTCCGCATCCACACCTTCAGCGTGGGGCTGCTGGGCAACCTGTTCGCGCGCATCGGCAACGGCGCCATGCCGTTCCTGGTGCCGCTGACCCTGCAGATCAGCCTCGGCTACTCGCCGCTGCAGGCCGGCATGATGATCCTGCCCGTCACCGCCGCGGGCATGGCCTCCAAGCGCCTGGCCACGAAGCTGATCGAACGCTACGGCTACCGCAGGGTGCTCGTCACCAACACCTTCGTGGTGGGGCTGACGATGGCGTCGTTCGCGGTGATCTCGCCGCGCGAGCCGTTCGCGCTGATCCTGCTGCAACTGGCGGTGTTCGGCGCGGTCAACTCGATCCAGTTCACCGCCATGAACACCGTCACGCTCAAGGACCTCGGCACCGCCGGGGCCAGCGGCGGCAACAGCCTGCTGTCGATGGTGCAGATGCTGTCGATGAGCCTGGCGGTGACGTCGGCCGGCGCCTTGCTGGCGACGTTCCAGGGCGTCTTCGCCCGCCACGGCACGACTTCGGCGCTGCCGGCGTTCCATGCCACCTTCATCTGCGTGGGGCTGATCACCTCGGCCTCGGCGTGGATCTTCCTGCAGTTGTCGCCGGACGTGGCGCGGCCGGCGGGCAAGAAGATGGCGGACGCGGGCGAGATGTGAGGGGGCGCGCCACCCAACCCCAAGCCGAGACCGATTCCCGTCCCCCCGGAGACCCGATGCCTCATCTCGACCACGCCGGCGCTTCGCTGTTCTACACCCTGGACGGCCCCGATTCCGCGCCGGTCCTGATCTTCTCCAACGCGCTCGGCACCGACCACACCATGTGGGCGCCGCAGGCCGAAGCGCTGCGCGGGCAGTTCCGCATCCTGCGCTACGACACGCGCGGCCACGGCCGCTCGACCCTGCCGCCGGGACCGTTCACGGTGGCCGGGCTGGGCGGCGACGTGCTGGCGCTGATGGACGCGCTCGGCATCCGCGAGGCCGCGTTCTGCGGCCTGTCGATGGGCGGGCTGACCGGCATGTGGCTCGGCGTCAATGCGCCGCGGCGCTTCACCCGCCTGGTGCTGGCCAACACCGCGGCCAGGATCAGCACGGCCGCGTCCTGGAACACCCGCATCGACGGCGTGCTGCGCGGCGGCATGGCGTCGCTGGTGGCGGCCTCGGTGCAGCGCTGGTTCACGCCGGCGTTCGCGTCGGCGGCGGGCGCCGGGCTCGACGGCCTGCGCGCCGTGCTGGCGGGGCTCGATGCGCGCGGTTATGCCGCGAACTGCGCCGCCCTGCGCGATGCCGACCTGCGCGAGGCGGTCGGGGCCATTCCCGTTCCCGTGCTGGTGATCGCGGGCAGCGCCGACCTGTCGACCCCGCCCGCGGCGGGCCGCGCGCTGGCGGACGCCATTGCCGGCGCGCGATACGTGGAGCTGGAAGCCGCGCACCTGTCCAGCTTCGAGCAGCCCGCGCGCTTCACCGATGCGCTGCGCGATTTCCTCGGCGCCGAGGCGAGCGCGGGCGGCGACGCCGGGCGCCGCCAGGAATCTGTCTCGGTTTCAGGATGAAGCGCGGCGGTCCTGGCCCGGGCGGAGCAGGGCATTCGGATCGCGCGGCGGCCCGCCTGCGCTACGACGCCGGGATCTCCCCGAAACCACTTCCAGGCCAACCTCGCCGCCGCGCGCGCGTTCAGGCCAGGCAGGCTTCCAGGTCGAACGCGTCGATCTGCTCCGGCCGCATGTAGCGCCGGGCGTAGGCGAGATAGACGCCGGAGCGCAGGAACAGGTCGAACAGGTCCGGGTCGATATGGTGGTTGTTCTTCATGGCCACCATGATCTCCATCGCCTCGGAGAGCATCTTGCCTTTCTTGTAGGGCCGGTCGTCGGCGGTCAGCGCCTCGAACACGTCGGCGATGGCCATCATGCGCGCGGCCGGGCTCATCTGCTCGCGCGTCAGTCCCTTCGGGTAGCCGGTGCCGTCCATCTTCTCGTGATGGCCGCCGGCGATCTCCGGCACGTTGCGCAGGTGGCGCGGGAAGGGCAGCGCGCTGAGCATCTTGATGGTCTGCACGATGTGCTCGTTGATCTTGTAGCGCTCCTCCTCGGTCAGCGTGCCGCGGCCGATCGACAGGTTGTGGAGCTCGCCGCGGTCGTACAGGTGCTCGGGCGGCTTGACCGTGAACCCCCACGGATTGCCGGCCGGCAGGCGCTCGCGCTCGGGGCGCGCGAACAGGTGCTCGGGCTTGTCGGCCAGCAGCGGCTCCGCCGCCGGCAGCGGCGGGGCGGGCTGCGCCTCCTTGCGCCTGCGCTCGTCGCGGGAGATGCCGAGCCGGTCGTCCAGCGTGCGCAGCCACGTGCGCGAGCCGATCGCGCGCAGCCGCTCGATCTTCTCCTGCGCCATGAATTCGCCGCCGTGGTTGCAGGCCGCCACGAAGGCGAACTCCTCGTCCAGCACCGCCTGCGCCGGCGCCGCCGCCGCGCGCACGGCGGCGAGATCGGCGCCGCCTGCGCGCAGCGCCTGCTCGCATCGTTCGACGTAGGCGTCGCGCTTGAGCAGCTCGAAGCGCATGCGGATCTCGTGGATGCGGTCGTAGAGCGTCTCCAGCTTGGTCGCCTTGTCGACCACGAACTCCGGCGTCGTCACCTTGCCGCAGTCGTGCAGCCACGCGGCGATATGCAGTTCCTCCCACTGCGCCTCGCTGAGCTGGTAGCTGGCGTAGGGGCCGCGGTCGGCGTCGCAGGCGGCGCGCGCCAGCATCTTGGTCAGTTCCGGCACGCGCTGGCAGTGGCCGCCGGTGTAGGCGCTCTTGGCGTCGATGGCGCCCGCCAGCATCTGGATGAAGCTCTCCATCAGCTCCTTGCGCCCGCGCGACAGCAGCTGGTTGTCGATGGCCACCGCCGCCGTGCCCGACAGCGCCTCGACGAAGGCCGCGCGCGACGACGGCAGATTGTCTTCCATGCCGGTCTCCGGCAGGAACACCAGCGACAGCGTGCCCACCACTTCGTCCTGCCGGTTCTTCAGGGGCAGCGCGAGCACGCGGAAGTGCGGCGACCGCAGGCGCGCGAACAGGTGTCCGTAGGTGGTGGCCAGGGCCGGATCGTCCTGGCTGGCTTCGATGCTGACGGTGCGGCCGTCGCGCGCCGCCTGCATGGCGGCCGAGGGGTTGGTGGGGTCGTTCAGCGACCACCCCTTCACGCCGGAGAGGTCGCCGCGCGCGCCGCCCACGCGGATGGCCGCCGGCTCGAGCGTCCGGCCGTCGGTGGCCAGCAGGTGGATGGCGCCCTCGCTGGCGCCGCTGACGGAGATCGTCTCGGTCAGGATGCGGTCTAGCAGCGTCTCGAAATGATGCTCGCTGGACAAGGCGTCGGAGATTTCCAGGAAGCGCCGCAGCGTCTCCTTCATGCCGAGCATCGCGGTGGCGAGGCGGTCGATCTCGCGGATGTGGCTGCGCGGCTGTCCGGTGAAGCTGAAGTCGAAGCGCCGGATCGCGGCCGCTTGCCGCCCCAGTTCCTCCAGCGGCCGGGCGATCAGGCTGGCCGCCCAGTGCAGCAGCGGCAGCATCAGCAGCACGATGCCGCCGGTGATCAGCAGAGACAGCCTGCGGCTGCGGATCGCGTTGGCCTGGAGTTCGTCGCGCGGCGCGGCGATGGCCAGCATCAGCGGCGCGCCGGCGGGATTGGGCAGCGGCTCCAGGCGCGTCACCCACTCGCGCTCGTCCACCGACAGCATGGCGACGCCGGGCTGCGGGCCGCGCCCATGCTGCTGCCACAGCGCGCTCAGGACCGGCACGCCGAGCGCCGCCACGCCGGGCGCCTGCCCGGACGCGCCGCCCGGCTGCCCGGCGCGCGAGTAGGCCAGCACCGTGCCCTGCGCATTCACGATCATCAACTCCGCCGACGGCGTGATGTGCTGCCGCGCCAGCATTTCCGACAGGTCCCGCAGGCTGACGTCGACGCCCGCCACCGCGCGCCCCTGCGCGCTGGCCAGCGTGAGGCCCAGCTCCTGCGTGGTGGCGAAGCGGTAGGGGCCGGTCTGCACCACGGCGCCGGCGGCGGCCGTGGCGGCGGTGAACCAGGGCCGCGCGCGCGGATCGTAGCGGTAGTCCGGCTCGTCGCGCTCGGCCAGCAGCCGCAGCTCGGCGTCGTAGAAGGCGAAGCGGCCGCGCGCCGCGCCGCCGGAGCGGTCCACCGACTGCAGCAGGAAGGCGGCGCCGGCCGGCGTGTCCGGCACGGCCTGCGGACCGGCCGCGCGCAGGTTGCGCAGCAGCACGAAAGACCCGTCGCCGGTGCCGCCGTAGACCGCCGACAGCGACGGGTTGTGCCGCAGCGCGGTCGCCAGCACCGGCAGTTGCGCCAGCCGCGTGGCCTGGTCCGGCGCGCTCAGCAGCGGCGTCTGCGCCAGCAGCACGGCGGTCAGCCGCGCGGGCCGCAGCTCGGCCTCGGCCGAGGCGACCGCCTCCCGGCCGACCCGCTCGAAGGTGGTTCGCGCCTGCACCAGCATGAGCTGCCTGCTCGCATGCCGCTCGTACAGCGTGAGCGCGCCGTAGAGCAGCAGCACCATGCCGGCCATGAGGACCAGCAGCGTGATGTAGATCGAATACGGCGACAAGATTCCGGACTGGCGCTCTGGAGTGGCGGCATGCATGGTAGTGGTCCGAGGAGGTACGGTTGACCTGGTCCGTACCGCAAACAGCATCACGGCGCGGGCGCGCTGGCGCGCGATCGTGACGGTGATATGAAGCGGCGGATGCGTCGTCCCCTTGCCGCCTGCCCATGCACAAAGGCCGGGAAAATGCCGCCGGCCGGTGTGTCGGGCTGATTCTGTCATAAGCGTTTTTCAAATGATATGGCGTGCCGCGCATTCGCTCCTTTGCCACATGCGGCGCGCGATATTCGTGCACGGCAGGAAATGGCGCAATTCAATCCGATTGCGAAAATTCCGCGGCGTTTCCTTATGCCAATGCGGATGTCGATGGCGCGCAGCGGCCGTGGCAGCCACGCCGGACGCCAATTCGCGGGCAGCGGGTTTCGCCATGATTTGTCGCGGCCGCGCCTGGCCGGCCATAACCCGCTTATGGCCGGTGGCGGCGCGCGAGCGAATCCGCGCCAGGCGGCGAACATGGCGCGGCGGCCGAATGCCGCGGGTGGATCTGGAAATGCCTGGAGGCGTTTCGGGCCGGTATTGTTTTTTTCGTGCCGCTCGCGATAGCCTGCGGATTTTCCATGCGGCGCATTCCCGCGCGCATCAGCCGAATATCGCGGCACGGGCGGGGCTGGCGTTCTGCGCCGCCGTCCCCGCCCTCATGCCCTGAGCCGCCCGCATGGCGGCTTTCCCTGGCTTCAGCAGTTGCAGTCCGGCGCGGGCGCGATCACGCCCGCGGCCGCCGGGGCCGCGGCGTGGTCCTTGCCGATGGCGCGGAAGCTGCCGAGCAGCGCCAGGCCGATCACCGCCAGGGCCGCGCCCAGGCCGAAGTCGGTCGGGATGCCGGCGTGGTCCACGATGCCGCCGCCAACCGAGGAGCCCACCGCGATGGCCACCTGGATGATGCCGACGAACAGCGCCGAGCCGGCCTCGGGCAGGTCGGCGGTGGAGCGCTGGATCCATACGCTGAGGCACAGCGGGATCGCGCCGAAGGCGATGCCCCACGCCAGCACGGTCGCCACCACCGCCGGCGCCGCATGCCGCAGCGCGGGCATCGCCAGCAGCGAGACCATCAGTATCACGATCATCGCCGCGAGCGACGCGCTGAGGTTGCGCCCCACCGTGGCCGAGACCGCGAAGTTGGAGACGAAGCCGATGATGCCGAAGCCGAGCAGCACCAGGGTGATGCTCTGCGCGCTGAAGTCGGCGTATTGCTGGAGGAACGGCGCGATGAAGGTGTAGGACGAGAAGTGGGCGCCGAACACGAAGGCGACCATGATCAGGCTGCGGCGCGAATGCGTGCGGCGCAGCAGCGCGAGCAGGTCGGCCATGCGCAGCGCGGCTTTCGACGGCAGCGCCGGCACCAGCATGGCCTGGGCCACCAGCGCGACCGCCACCAGCACGCCGGTGGCCATGAACGAGGCGCGCCACGAGGCGAGACCGGCGATGAAGGTGCCCAGCGGCACGCCGATCACGGTGGCGCACGTCACGCCCGCGAGGATCATCGCGGTGGCCTTCGGCGCTTCATGGGGGTGCACCAGCCGGCCCGCCGCGGCCAGCGCGAGCGTCCAGAAGCCGCCCAGGCTCGCGCCCAGCAGCGCGCGGCCGACCAGCATGACCGTAAAGCTCGGCGCGAATGCCGAGATCAGGTTCGACGCCAGCAGCAGCACCGACAGAACCAGCAGGATCAGGCGCCGGTCGATGCGTCCGGCGCCCAGCATCATGCCCGGCGCGGAGATGGCGGCCAGGATGCCGGGCGTCGTCACCATGAGTCCCGCGGTGCCCGGCGTCACGCCGAATTCTGCGGCGACCTGCGGCAGCAGCCCGACCGGCAGGAATTCCGTGGTCACGAACGCGAACGCGCCCACCGTTACCGATCCGACCGCCAGCCACGCCCGCAGGGGCGAATCGGCGTGGGGATTGTTCGTTGCGTCACCCGCGGGGTGACTGCCTTCCATCATCATGAGTCTGCTCGTTTGCTTGTCTGTTGCGGATCTGCGGGGCGCGACCCGGAAAGACGGGCAACATACCACCGCCGCGCGCTTTGCGCTGGCGGCCCGCAAATACCGTGCTAATCCCCGGTCCGCGGCAGGGTCTTCATCGTACTTACACATGGCGGGCGGCGCCGCCGCCGGCGCGCGGGCCGGCATTTTCTGCCGCGAAGCGAGGTTTCGCGCCGGGCTCAAGCCGTTTCCGCCACCCTGATCTCCGTCAGCAGCTTCTTCAGTTCCGGCACGCAGGAGCCGCAGTTGCCGCCGGCCTTGACGCAGGCCGTGATCTCGGCGGGCGTGGCGAGGTTGTGCTTGCGCACCGCGTCGCAGATCGTATTGCGGCCCACGCCGAAGCACGAGCACACCGTGGGGCCGGCATCCACGCCTTTTTCCAGCGGCTGGCCGAGCAGCAGGCCGATGCGGTCGGCGTCTTCCAGGCGCTCCCTGGCGAACAGCGTGGACAGCCACGCGCGCGAGGGCAGCTCGGGCCGGGTGGCGACGTAGATGCAGCTCTGCAGGCGGTCGTCGACCACGTGGCCGGCGTGGTAGATGCCGGCGCTGCGGTCTTCGTATTCGATCCAGTCGGCGTCGGGGTCGGTGATGCCGAGCAGGGCGCGCGCCCACGCGGCGCGGTCGTCGACGTTCTCGCGGCCGGCGAATTCGTAGCGCTGGAACTGGCGGCCCTGCACGCGCGTCCAGTAGGTCAGGGCGTTGCCGGACAGCTCGCCGCGGCTGAGCGCGAAGCCGTGCCACGAGACCGGAAACGCCTCCACGCGCGCCGGCGTGTGCTTGAACTCGGGCTCGCCGGAGAGCGGGTCCACCACCGGGTTGACCAGGGCGCCGACGCGCGCGTCGGAGCTGAACTGGTCGTTCCAGTGGATCGGCACGAACACGCTGCCGCGCGCGATGCCGCCGCTGTGCTGCACGCGCGCCACCAGCGCGCCCCAGCGGGTGCTCACGCGCGCCAGCTTGCCTTCGCCCACGCCGCACAGCAGCGCGTCCTGCGGGTGCATGTCGACGAACGGCTCGGCGATGTGGTCGGCCAGCCTGGGCGATTTGCCGGTGCGCGTCATGGTGTGCCACTGGTCGCGCACGCGGCCGGTGTTGAGCACGAGCGGGTATGCGTCGTCGGTGGCGTTGGCCGGCGCGCGCGGCGCGGTGGCGACGAAGCGGGCGCGGCCGTCCGCGTGGGCGAAGCGGCCGTCGGCGAACAGGCGCTCGGTGCCGCGGCTGCCGCGCAGCGCGGGCGCGCTGGCCGCCACCGGCCATTGCACCGGCGGCAGCGCGTCGAACTGCGCGCGGCTCATGCCGGCCAGCCCGGCGATGTTGAAGACGCGCGGCGCGTGCGTGGCGTCCGCGCCGCCGTTGCGGTAGGCGCTCAGCCGCGCGTGCTCGTCGAAGATCTCGTGCACGCCGGCGTAGGCGAAGCCGTCGAAGCCCATGCGCGTGGCCACCTCGCACAGGATGCGCCAGTCCGCGCGCGCTTCGCCGGGCGCGGGCAGGAACGCGCGCTGGCGCGAGATGCGGCGCTCGGAGCTGGTCACGGTGCCGTCCTTCTCGCCCCAGCCGAGCGCGGGCAGCAGCACGTGCGCGGCGTCGTTGGTGTCGGTGCGCAGCATGATGTCGGAGCTGACCACCAGTTCGCAGCGGGCCAGCGCGCGGCGGGCCTGGTCGGCGTCGGGCAGGCTCACCACCGGGTTGGTGGCGATCACCCACACCGCCTTGACGCGGCCCTGCTCGATGGCTTCGAACAGTTCCACCGCCTTGAGGCCGGGCTTGTCCGCGATGGCGGGCGAGCCCCAGAACGACTGCACGATCTCGCGGTGCAGCGGCTCGGCCAGCTCCATGTGGGCGGCCAGCATGTTGGCCAGGCCGCCGACTTCGCGCCCGCCCATCGCGTTGGGCTGGCCGGTCAGCGAGAACGGCCCCGCGCCGGGCTGGCCGATGCGGCCGGTGGCGAGGTGGCAGTTGATGATGCTGTTGACCTTGTCGGTGCCGGCCGAGGACTGGTTGACGCCCTGCGAGAACGCCGTGACCACCCTGGGCGTGGCGGCGAACAGCGCGTAGAACGCGCGCAGGTCGGCCACGTCGAGCTTGCAGGCGCGGGCCACCGTGTCGAGGTCGGCGCAGTCCGGGCCGGCGGCGGCCAGCGCGTCATCGAAGCCGCTGGTGTGGGCGGCGATGAAATCCGCGTCGGCGGCGCCGTGCTGCGCGAGATAGTGCAGCAGGCCGTTGAACAGCCACACGTCGGTGCCGGGCTTGACCGGCAGGTGCAGGTCGGCCAGCTCGCAGGTGGCGGTGCGGCGCGGGTCGATCACCACCAGCTTCATGCCGGGGCGCGCTTCCCTCGCCCGCGACAGGCGCTGGAACAGGATCGGATGGCACCACGCGGTGTTGGAGCCGACCAGCACGACGAGGTCGGCCAGCTCCAGGTCCTCGTAGTTGCCCGGCACCAGGTCCTCGCCGAAGGCGCGCTTGTGCCCGGCCACCGCCGACGACATGCACAGGCGCGAGTTGGTGTCGATGTTGGCGCTGCCGATGAAGCCCTTCATCAGCTTGTTGGCGATGTAGTAGTCCTCGGTCAGCAACTGGCCGGAGACGTACAGCGCCACGGCGTCGGGGCCGTGCTCGGCGATGATGTCCCGGAAGCCCCGCGCCACGCGGTCGAGCGCGTGGTCCCACGAGACCTGCGTGAGCGCGCCGCCGGCGCCGCGCACCTGCGGATGCAGCAGGCGGCCTTCCAGCCCGGTGGTCTCGGCCAGCGCCGAGCCCTTGACGCACAGGCGGCCCTGGTTGGAGCCGTGGCTGGCGTCGCCGGCCACCTCGACGCTGCCGTCGGCATGGCGCGTGGCGCGCACGCCGCAGCCCACGCCGCAGTAGGGGCAGGTGGTGTCGGTGACGGTGGCCGCGGTGCCGGTGGCGGCGATGACGGGAATATCGGACAGGTTCACGGTGGCGCTCGTTGCTGACGGTTCTATCGGAGGCGGCGCGGCATTCAGGCCGCCAGCGCCTCGCACTGCGCGCGGCCGAACAGCAGGCGCTGGCGCATCGCGCCGACCGGCGCGCCGCGCTGGATCAGGTCGAAGTACCAGGGGCCGTCCTGCACGTCGCCGTACAGCACCGCGCCGACCAGGCGGCCGTCCTGCAATACCAGCCGCTTGTAGACGCCGCGGCGCGCGTCGCGCATGACCAGGTCCTCGCTGCCCGCGCCGCCGATGAAGTCGCCGGCGGAGTACAGGTCCACGCCCGTCACCTTGAGCTTGGTGGCGGTGGCCTGCTGCACGTAGCGGCGGTGCCCGGCGCCGGCCAGGTGGGCGGCGGCCACGCGGGCCTGGTCCCAGATCGGCGCCACCAGGCCGAAGGTGGCCTGGCGGTGCTGCACGCATTCGCCCACGGCGTACACGCGCGGATCGTAGGTCTGCAGCGTGTCGTCCACCACGATGGCGCGCTCGCAGTGCAGGCCGGCCTGCCGCGCCAGTTCGATGTTGGGCCGCACGCCCGCGGTCATCACCACCAGGTCGGCGGGGATGCTGGTGCCGTCCTTGAAGCGCACGCCGGTCACGCGCGTCTCGCCGAGGATGGCGCTGGTATGCGCGTTGAGCAGGAAGCGCAGGCCCTTGCGCTCCAGCGCCTGCTTGAGCAGGGCCGAGGCGGGCGCGTCGAGCTGGCGGTCCATCAGGCTGCCGGTGACGTGCACCACGCTGACTTCCATGCCCTGGCGCATCAGGCCGTTGGCGGCTTCCAGGCCCAGCAGGCCGCCGCCGATCACCACCGCGTGGCGGTGGTCGCGCGCCGCGGCCAGCATGGTTTCCACGTCCTGGATGTCGCGAAAGGCGATCACGCCGTCGAGCTGGTGGCCCGGCACCGGGATGATGAAGGGCTTGGAGCCGGTGGCCAGCAGCAGGCGGTCGTAGCGCACCTCGCGGCCCGACTGCGAGCGCACCATGCGGCGCGCGCGGTCGATGGCCACCACCGGGTCGCCGGCCAGCAGCTCGATGCCGTTCTGCGCATACCACTCGCGCGTGTTGAGCATGATGTCGGCGATGGTCTTCTCGCCGGCCAGCACCGGCGAGAGCAGGATGCGGTTGTAGTTGCCGTGCGGCTCGGCGCCGAACACGGTGATGTCGTAGAGGTCGGGCGCCAGCTTGAGCAGTTCCTCGACCGTGCGCATGCCGGCCATGCCGTTGCCGACCACCACCAGGCGGGGCTTGGGGCTGGCGCTCATGCGGCCACCCACACCTTGCCGTCGTGGACGCGCGCCGGGTAGGCCGCCACGGAATGCTCGGGCGCCTCCAGGCATTCGCCGGTGCGCAGGTCGAAGTGCTGCTTGTAGATCGGCGAGGCCACCACCACGCGCTCGCCCAGGCTGCCGACCAGCCCGCGCGACAGCACCGCGGCGTGGGAGTTGGGGTCGTAGTTGGCGATGGCGAAGACCTGCTCGGCCTCGCCCGCGCCGACGCGGAACACGGCGATCTGCGCCTGGTCCACCAGCGCGCACACGCCGGTATTGGGCACGATGTCGCGCAGGGCGCAGACGGCGGTCCAGGTCTCGGGCTGGCGGGCTTGGCTCATGCTTGTTCTCCTTGGGTCTGGCGCGGTGGGGTGGGTGGCTCGGGCGGGGCGGCTCAGGCGGCCTTGACGACGGTCACGGGGATCTGTTCGATCCGGGAGCGATGCAAGATCCGTTCCTCGGGCGTGGCCGGGCGGACCTGGCCGCGCTCCTCCATGAACACCAGGTTGTCGTCGCGCAGGTCGCTGTTGACGAAGTGGCGGAAGCGCTTGCGCGTCTCCGGGTTGGTCACGGCCAGCTTCCATTCGTCCTCGTAGGTGTCCACCACGTGCTGCATCTGCGCTTCCAGTTCGGCGCCGATGCCCAGGCTGTCCTCCAGCACCACCGCCTTGAGGTAGTCCAGGCCGCCTTCGAGGTTGTCGCGCCAGGTGCTGGTGCGCTGCAGGCGGTCGGCGGTGCGCACGTAGAACATCAGGAAGCGGTCCACGTAGCGCAGCAGCGCGGCGCGGTCCAGGTCGCTGGCCAGCAGCTCGGCGTGGCGCGGCTTCATGCCGCCGTTGCCGCACACGTACAGGTTCCAGCCGCGCTCGGTGGCGATGATGCCCACGTCCTTGCCCTGCGCCTCGGCGCATTCGCGCGTGCAGCCGGACACGCCGAACTTGATCTTGTGCGGCGCGCGCAGGCCCTTGTAGCGGTTCTCGATCTCGATGGCCAGGCCGACCGAGTCGTCCACGCCGTAGCGGCACCACGTCGAGCCCACGCACGACTTCACCGTGCGCAGCGACTTGCCGTAGGCGTGGCCCGACTCGAAGCCGGCCGCGATCAGTTCTTCCCAGATCATCGGCAGCTCTTCCAGGCGCGCGCCGAACATGTCGACGCGCGCGCCGCCGGTGATCTTGGTGTAGAGGCCGTATTTCTTGGCCACCTGGCCCACCGCGATCAGGCCGTCGGGCGTGACTTCGCCGCCCGGCATGCGCGGCACCACCGAGTAGGTGCCGTCCTTCTGGATGTTGCCGAGGAAGTAGTCGTTCGAGTCCTGCAGGCTGGCGTGCTCTTCCTTGAGCACGAACTCGTTCCAGCACGAGGCCAGGATGTTCGCCACGGTGGGCTTGCAGATGTCGCAGCCCAGGCCCTTGCCGTGCGCGGCCAGCAGCTCGCCGAAGCTCCTGAAGCCGCCCACGCGCACCAGGTGGTAGAGCTCCTGGCGCGAATAGGCGAAGTGCTCGCACAGGTGGTTGTTGACCGCCAGGCCCTGCTTCTTCATCTCGGCCTTCATCACTTGCGTGACCAGCGGCACGCAGCCGCCGCAGGTGCTGCCGGCCTTGGTGCGGCTCTTGAGCGCGCCGATGGTGGCGGCGCCGTCGCGCACGGCGGCGCAGATGTCGCCCTTGGAGACGTTGTTGCACGAGCAGATCTGCGCGGCGTCGGGCAGCGCGTCGGCGCCCAGCGCCGGCCTGGCCTGGCCGTCGGAGGACGGCAGGATCAGGAATTCGGGCGATTCGGGCAGCTCTATCTTGTTGAGCATCATCTGCAGCAGCGTGCCGTATTCCTCGGCGTCGCCGACCAGCACGCCGCCCAGCAGGTACTTGCCGCAGTCGGACACCACCAGCTTCTTGTAGACCTGCTTGCGCTCGTCGGTGAACTGGTAGGCGCGCGCGCCGGGCGCGCTGCCGTGCGGGTCGCCCAGGCTGGCCACGTCCACGCCCATCAGCTTGAGCTTGGTGCTCATGTCGGCGCCGGCGAACTCGGCCTGGTGGCCCAGCAGGTGCTTCGCCGCCACGCGCGCCATTTCGTAGCCAGGCGCGACCAGCCCGTAGATCTTGCCTTGCCACAGCGCGCATTCGCCGATGGCGTAGACGTCCGGGTCGGAGGTCAGGCACTGGTTGTCCACGGCGATGCCGCCGCGCTCGCCCACCGCCAGGCCGGCCGCGCGCGCCAGTTCGTCGCGCGGGCGGATGCCGGCGGAGAACACGATCATGTCGGTCTCCAGGTGGCTGCCGTCGGCGAAGTTCATGCGGTGCGTGCCGGCCTCGCCGTCGACGATCTCCACGGTGTTCTTGCGCGTGTGCGCGGTCACGCCCAGGTCTTCGATCTTCCGGCGCAGCATCTCGCCGCCGCCGTCGTCCACCTGCACCGCCATCAGGCGCGGGGCGAACTCCACCACGTGGGTCTGCAGGCCCATGTCGCGCAGCGCCTTGGCGCATTCCAGCCCGAGCAGGCCGCCGCCGATGACCACGCCGGTCCGCGCGCGCGCGCCGCATTCCTGCATGGCTTCGAGGTCTTCGATGGTGCGGTAGACGAAGCAGTCCTTGCGGTCCTTGCCCGGCAGCGGCGGCACGAACGGATAGGAGCCGGTGGCGATGACGAGCTTGTCGTAGGGCAGCGTCTCGCCGGTGGAAATGCTGACCGTCCTGGCCGCGCGGTCGATGCCGGTGGCGCGCGCGTTCAGTCGCAGCAGCATGTTGCTGCGCTCGAAGAAACCGGCCTCCACCAGCGACAGGTCCTCGGCGGACTTGCCGGCGAAGAATTCCGACAGGTGCACGCGGTCGTAGGCCGGGCGCGGCTCCTCGCACAGCACCGTGACCTCGATGTCCTGCGAGCCGGCCTCGGCCAGGCTTTCCAGGAATTTGTGGCCGACCATGCCGTGGCCGATGACGATCAGTTTCATGATGGTTTCCTTGTTCTGTGGGGCCGGGGCCTTGCTGTGCTTCTTGTCGTTCCGCGCGGCTCAGGAGCCGGCCAGCGCGTTGTCGAACAGGGCCTGCTCGCTGGCCTTGTGCTCGGCGGAGAAGCGCACGGCGATGGCGCACAGGGCCGAGGCCAGCGCGGCCGCGCCGAGCACCGTCAGGGTCTGCTGCAGGTTGCCGCCCAGGCCCTTCATCAGGAAGCCGGCCGCGACCGCGCCCACGTTGCCGCCGGCGCCGATGATGCCGGCCACGCCGCCGAGCGCCTTGCGGTCGATGAACGGCACCAGCGCGTAGGTGGCGCCACACGCCATGTGGGTGAACAGGCCGAAGGCCAGCATGGCCACCACCGCCGCCACCACGCTGTGTGCCTGGGCGAACCACAGCAGGCCCAGGCCTTCGCCGAGAATCAGCACGAACAGCAGCATCGAGCGCGCGTCGAGGCCGCGGCGCAGCGCCGCCTTGTCCGACAGCCAGCCGCCCAGCGCGCGCGCGAACAGCGCCAGCAGGCCGAAGCTGGCGGCGGCCAGGCCGGCGCTGCCCAGCGACAGGCCGAAGTGGTCCACGTAGTAGGTGGCGGCCACGTTGTGGATGAAGATCTCCACGCCGAAGCAGGCGCCGTAGGTGATGAACAGCATCCACACGCGGTAGTTGGCGCTGGCCGCGGCGAAGCTGGCCCAGCCGCCTTTCTTGCCGCTGTCCACGGCGATGCCTTGCTTGCGCAGCGCGATGAAGTCGCCCTGCGGGCAGTCCTGGGTGAACTTCCAGTACAGCACGGCCACCACCAGCATCAGCACGCCCGGCACCAGCAGCGCGAGGCGCCAGCCCAGCGCGTGGTTCACGCCCAGCATCAGGATCGCGCCCAGCAGCAGCGGCATGGTCGCCTGCGCGGCGCCGCCGCCGGCGTTGCCCCAGCCCGCGGCCGCGGCGTTGGCGGTGCCGACCACGTTGGGCGCGAACATCACCGAGGTGTGGTATTGCGTGATGACGAAGCTCGCGCCGACCGCGCCGATCAGCAGGCGGAAGAACAGGAAGGCTTCGTAGCTCTGCGCCATCGCCACGCCCAGCACCGGGATCGCGCCGAGCGCCAGCAGGCCGGTATAGGTGCGGCGCGGGCCGAAGCGGTCGCACAGCGGGCCCACCACCAGCCGCACCAGGATGGTCACCGCCACCGCGGCGATGTTGATGTTGGCGATCTGGTCGGGCGTCAGGCCGAACTCGCCCTTGAGCACCGGCATCAGCGGCGCGCAGGCGAACCACGCGAAAAAGCACACGAAGAATGCCATCCACGTCAGGTGGAAGGCGCGCATCTGCGGCGTGCGCAGGCTCAGCAGTTCGATGCGGGTGGCTTTGCCGGTCATCATGGCTCCAGACTCCAGAAAAACAAATGGCGTCCCGCGAGCCGGTCATGAAGACAGGATCAGGGGACGCCGTTGTCCTGGCGGCATCGGTAAAGACCGCTGTCGCCGTGTGTGGGGGGAGCGGGCCGCCGTTGGTCCGCTCGCGTTCTGTTGAGCAAGCGGCGTGCCAGCGGCGGATGTGATGGCGAGCGGGGCTTCTGGCGGGAAAGGGCGCTTCGGCGGCGGCGGCCGTGCGCCGCCTTGGGGCAGCCGCGGCGGCGCGGCACGGTCATGGTGCAGTGCAGTGAACGAGGGCGGTGCGTGGCGCCGCCGCGCGGCTCAGGCGCCGGCCGCGGCGGGGCGCCCGTCGGCGGCGGCGGCGGGAGGGGCCTCGCGCGGTACCCGGCTGAGCTCGATGTCGTTGGGCCGCACCAGCGCGTCCATGTCGTCGACCAGCGCGGCGCGCACGTGGCGGCCCTGGGGCGTGAGCAATGCCACCGGGCCTTGCCCGTGGGGCGCCAGGTGGCGGTCGCCCCATTGCAGCAGGCCCACGAGCACCGGCAGCAGCTCGACGGCGGCGCGCGTGGGGCGGTACTCGAAGCGCTCGCGCTCGCCGGGCTCCTTGTAGCCGACCTTGCGCAGGATGCCGGCCTCGGTCAGCGTCCGGAGGCGCGCGGACAGCACGGCGGGCGAGCATTGCAGCCGCGCGAGAAAGTCGTCGAAGCGCCGGATGCCGTGGAACACGTCGCGCAGGATCAGGATCGTCCACTTCTCGCCGATCAGGTTGAGCGTGGCGGCAATCGAGCAGTGCTGGAGGTCTTCGGCGGTGGGTTGCATGCGAACCAGCATAGCACCCTGACTTCATTTGCAAAAGTCAGGGTATAGCCTATACTCCTGACTATTAAAAATGTAGTTAGGAGTCGACGATGCTCTCGTCGCAACCACCCGCCGCCGCGGCCGGATGCCCGCAATGCGCCCAGGGCTGGCGGCTTGCCGGCGGCGAGCGGGTGGTGGTGCGCGCGGTGCGCGCGGCCGACGCGGCGAGCGAGCACGCCTTCGTCCAGGCGCTGTCGCGCGAGAGCCGCTATTACCGCTTCCTCACCGGCGGGCGGGTGTCCGACGAGGTGATCAGCCGGTTCATCCATGACGAGGACGGCCTCGCGCTGGTGGTCACGGCGGAGGTGGCGGGCGAGCCGGTCATCGTCGCCAACGGCAACTATGTCGTCACCGCCGCCGGCGTGGCGGAGTTCGCGGTGGCGGTGGCCGACGACTGGCAGGGCAAGGGCCTGGGCCGCCGGCTGATCGCGCGCCTGCGCGACGCCGCGGCCGGCGCGGGCCTGCGCCTGCTGCGCGGCGACGTGCTCAGCGAGAACCGCCGCATGCTGGCGCTGATGCGGGAGTTCGGCTTCTCCAGCCGGCGCAACCCGGAAGACGTCATGCTGCACGAGGTCACGCTGGTGTTGCGCGGCGGCGCCGGCCAGGACGCGGCGGCCGGCGCCGCCCGCGCGGCGGCGGGCTGAGCGGCAACGCAGGCTGGCTTACGCCGGCACCGTGTCGCGCCGGCGCGTGCCGGCCGTGACCGTGCAGCCGACCGAGGCGATGATGATGCTGGCGATGGCCAGCCACTGCTGCGCGCTCAGCGTCTCGTGCAGGAACACCAGCCCGGCCAGCGCGCCCATCGCCGGCTCCATGCTCAGCAGGATGCCGAAGGTCCGGCGCGGCAGGCGCTTGAGCGCCACCATCTCCAGCGAATAGGGAATCGCGCTCGACAGCAGGCCCACCGCCAGCCCCGCCAGCAGCAGCGCCGGGCTGAACATGGCCGTGCCGGTGTGCGCGAGGCCGAACGGCAGCACCACCAGCGCCGCCACGGTCAGGCCCAGCGAAGTGGCCTGCCCGCCATGCGCGTTGCCGGCCATCTGGCCGAAGATGATGTACAGCGCCCAGCCCACCCCCGCCGCCAGCGCGTAGCCGATGCCCACCGGATCGAGCGTGCCCACGTTCTGCCCGAGCGGCAGCAGCAGCAACAGGCCCGCCACGGCAAACGCGATCCACAGGAAGTCGATGGCCCTGCGCGACGACGACACCGCCACCGCCAGCGGCCCGGTGAACTCGATGGCGATGGCCAGCCCGAGCGGCACCGTGCGCAGCGCCATGTAGAACAGCAGGTTGGTGGCGCCCAGCGCCGCGCCGTACAGCGCGATCGCGCGCGCGTTGGCCCGGCTCAGCGGCAGCCGCCACGGCCGCCACACGCACAGCAGGATCAGCGCGGAAAAGCCCACGCGCAGCGCGGTGGTGCCCTGGGCGCCGGCTGTGGCGAACAGGGTCTTGGCGAACGAGGTGCCGATGCACAGCGAGGCCATCGACCCGACCAGCGCCAGCACGGCAACGAGGGTTGTGCTTTGTTTCAGTCGGTTCAGCGGCAATTGCGAGTCTCGGGAAGGGGGTGTCCGGGCAGCCGGCGGGCCGGCGGGCGGCGGCGAGGCCTGCATCTTGAACGATCTTGCCGGCGCTGGCTAGGACATGTGCAGCATGGCGGACCCGGCCCGCCCGCGCCGCGCACCGGGTGGTCCACGCCGCCGGTGCGTGCCGCGGCGCCGCATGGTGCTGGCGGCCGAGGAGGGCGATGTCTATGTTGAAGGAGAACGCCGGCATGGCCGGCCCCGCCACCGCCTTCAGGAGAACTCCGATGGCATCCTCCGCCTCTCCCCGCCGCGTCGCGATCACCGGCGCGGCCGGCGCGCTCGGCCGCGCCGTCGCCGGGGCCTTTGCCGACGAAGGCGACCGCCTGGCCCTGATCGACCTCGACGCCGAAGCGCTGCGCGCGCACGCGCCGGTGGCGCAGGCCGCCGGCTGGCACCTGCCGCTCGGCGCCGACGTGACCTCGCCGGACAGCATGGCGCAGGCCGCGCGCGCCATCCTCGACGCCTTCGGCGGCCTCGACGTGCTGGTGCACGTGGCCGGCGGCTTCGAGATGGGCGAGCCCGCGCACGCGCTGAGCCGCGAGTCGTGGCTGCGCATGATGGATCTCAATGCGTGGTCGCTGGTGGCCGTGACCCGGCACTTCATTCCCGCCATGCTGGCGCAGCACGCCGGCAAGGTGGTCGCCGTGTCCGCGCGCGGCGCGGCCAGCGGCGCCGCCGCGATGGGTGCCTATTGCGCCTCCAAGAGCGCGCTACAGCGCCTGGTGGAAAGCCTGTCGCACGAAGTCCGGCAGGCCGGCATCAACGTCAACAGCATCGCCCCCGGCATTCTCGACACGCCCGCCAACCGACGCGCCATGCCCCATGCGGACACGGCCGCCTGGGTGTCGACGGCCGCGGCCGCGCGCGCGGTGCTGTTCCTGGCGTCGGACGGCGCGCAGGCCATCCACGGGCAGCATCTGGTGCTGGACGGGTTGAGCTAGGCCGGCGCCGGCGCCGCGTTCCTCATGCCGGTCCGGGCCGCGCCAGCGGCAGGGTCGCCAGCCGTTCCAGCACCACGGCGCGCATGCCCGCCGGCGCCGGCAACTGTTCCAGCAGCGCGGGCCAGCGCTCGTGCGCCATCGCCACCGCGTCTTTCGCGGCGGCGGTGGCGATGCGCTCGGCGACCCTGGCCGCGCGCGCGAACTCGCGGTAGGTCTGCAGCGTCTGCGCGCGCTGCTGGCGGTCGATGGCGACGTTCTGGCCGAAGCCGGCAAAGCCCGGCAGGGCGGCCACGCTGACGATGTCGTAGGCCGGCGACAGCTCGGCGGCGATGCCGTTGCGGTACAGGAACGAGAAGTTCCTGAGATGGGCGTCGCTGTTGCCCAGCAGCGTGTTGACGGCCTGGCGGATGAAGAACTGGCGCACGTCCTCGATGCCGCGCACGCTCAGGCGCTCCAGCAGTTGCACCAGCGCGGCGTAGGCCTCGGGGCCGGCGTACTTGCGGCTGGGCATGCGCGTGAGCACCTGGCAGCCGTCCTCGGCATGCACGCGGCCGCCCGGCTCGCGGTCGAAGCGGTCCACGGCGAGGAAATGCAGGCCGGCGCCGAGCGCCTCGGGCAGGCCTTCCACCTCGATGGCGGCCAGCGGCACCGGCCGGCACGGCGCCACCGCCACGCCGGCGGCCTGCGCCAGCTGCATGGCGACGTACTCGTTGAAGACCTGGCTGTCGTCGTTGCGCGCGGGCAGCTTGGCGATCAGGTCGGAGAGGCGCCCGTGCGTGGGCAGCGTGTAGCGCCTGCCGGCCTGCGCGGTGGACAGCGCGAGCTTGTTCTGCACGCCCGAGACCGAGGCCGCGCCTTCGGTGGCGCCTTCGATCACGGCGATCTCGAGGTTGTCGGCGCCGCCGGTCACGCCCACGGTGCGCACGTGCCCGGGCAGCGTGTCGAGCGGGGCCGGGCGTATCACCACGGCGCCGGGCAGGTCGTCGCCGGCGGCGGCCAGGATGCCGAAGTCGTCGCGGTCCCCGGCGTGCTGGCGGGTGGCTTCTAGGCGCCTGCGCAGCTCGCTCTCGGGCAGCAGCCCGGCGAAGTAGGGCGGCAAGGCGCCGTTGGTGTTGTAGAGCGCCGGATGGAACGGGTTGGAGAGCACGGTGGCGGTCAGCGCCTCGTTGCCGGGGAAGGTCAGCGACAGGCTCAGCGTGGGCCGCAGCGGATCGCCGCGGAACGCTTCGGCCGGCACGAAGCGGCAGGTGCGCTCGACCTCGCACAGATGCCCGCACAGCACGCCGTGCAGATGGACTTCGAGGTAGCGGGGCCGCAGGCCGGGGCTCACGGCTGCGGCTCCAGGAACATTTCCACCGAGGTGCGGGCGTCGCGGTCGGGCCCGCTGTCCTTGCCTTCGAGCAGGCGCCGCACCGCCAGCAGGTGCTCGCGCGGCACCAGCACCCATTCCGCGTCGAGCGCGGCGCCGATGGCCTCCAGCGTGGAGGCGCGCACGTCGCTCCTGCCGCTCAGCGCGGTGGTCAGGTTCGATGGCGCCATGCCGATCAGGCGTGCCACCTCGGCCAGGGAAGCCTTGCGCGCGGCGCGGCGCGCCTGCAACTGTGCTTGGAATGATGCCATGACATAGTTTTAGCTGAATATATATGTCATAGCATAGCAGATGGCCGGACGGATTTATGCTATTCCATAATTTTGTTATTTAAACTATGTCATAACATAATGCGCCGGGATGTGATGCCGCGGACGCGGGCAGGCCGGTCCTCGGCCGGCGCTCGCCGCCGGCGCGGCGGTGGGCTCTCGCGCGCCGTGGCGATGGCGGGCGGGGAAAGCCCTGGGTTCCGGCCGCCGGTGCCGCGCGCCGCCCACGCCGGCGGCCGGCAGCGGCGGCGCCCGGTGGCAGGGAACCGGCGGCGCCGGGGCGCTACGCCGCGCGGCCGTGCACGGCCGGCTGGCCCGGCGCCCGGCGGAAGACCCCGAGCTCGTCCGGCGCGCACTGCGCGATCAGCCCGGTTTCCCACGCCAGATAGGCGCGCGCCGCCTCGTGGTTGCCCTCGTGGCGGTCGTGCACGAAGAACAGGAAGTCGATGCGCGCCGCCGCCGGCAGCGGCGCCGGCCGCACCGCCTGGGGCAGGCCCGCGGCCAGCCAGGTGTCGTAGCCCTGCGCCAGCCGGTACACATGGGTGTAGCCCTCGGCGAGCAGGTCGTTGCCGGCCAGGCTGGCCACGCGCGGGTCGGCGGCGATCAGGATGACCGGCCGGCCCGGCTCGGCGCCGAGCTCGCCGAGCGTGCGCGGCAGGCGCGGGCGGATCGACCAGACCGCGCCGTCGGCGTGGCCGCGCCCGTAGGCGGCGCTGTCGCGCAGGTCGATCGCGATGGCGTCGGGCGCCTCGGCATGCAGCGCGCGCAGCAGGCTGGCGTCGAGCACCGGCAGCTTGCGGGCGGACAGGGGCCGCGGCGGCGCGCTCACCTTGAGCGCCGCGTCGACGCCGTCGGCCAGCACCGCGCTTTCGTAGCCCAGCTGGTACAGCCAGCTTGCCACCACCGGCGCGCGCACGCCGTCGTCGTCGAACACGATCACGCGCGCGCCGCGCACGCCGACGTACTGGTCGGTGGCCTGGATCAACTGGCCGCCGGGCGCATGCGTGGCGCCGTCGATGGTGCCCGCGGCGAATTCCTCGGCGGTGCGGATGTCGAGCAGGAAGGTGGTGCGCCCGGCATCGTCGAGCCATTGCTGGGCCTGCGTGGCCGACAGCGCGGGCAGGCCGAAGCGCAGCAGCAGCCGCGCCGAGCGCGCGCGCGCCGCGGCCAGCGCGGCGGCATCCGGCGCCGGCGGATAGCGGCGCTGGCTGCCGTGCTCCAGCGCGTGGCCCGCGAGATACCAGCCCTGGGTGCCGTTCTCCAGCGCCAGCACCGGGTTCGGCAGGCCGAGGTTGCGCAGGGTCTGGGCGCCGATGATGCTGCGCGTGCGGCCCGCGCAGTGCACCACCACGGTGGTCCGCGCGTCGGGCACCAGCGCGTCCAGGCGCAGCGCCAGCTCGCCGTTGGGCAGGCTGCTGGCGCCGGGGATCGTCATCTTCTGGTGCTCTTCGAAGGTGCGGCCGTCCACCAGCACCAGCCTCTCGCCGGCCGCGCGCCGCGCCACCAGTTCGTCCGCGCTCAGGCGCGGCGTGTGGTGCCAGTGCTCGACCAGTTCGCCGAAGGTCTTGGAGGGCACGTTGACGCCCTTGAACAGCGTATAGCCGGCCGCGGCCCAGGCCGGCGCGCCGCCCGCGAGCAGGGTCACGTCGCCGTAACCGAGCTGCGCCAGCCGCTGCGCGGCGCGCGCGGCCACGCCGTCGCCATCGTCGAGCAGCACGATGCGCTCGGCCAGGCGCGGCGCCAGGCGCCCGACGTCCAGCTCCAGCCGGCTATAGGGCAGCGGCACGGCGAAGAACGGATGGCCTTCGCCATACTGGCCGTGCTCGCGCACGTCGAACAGCGCCAGGGGCTGGCCGTCGTTGAGCCAGCCGCGCAGCGTGGCGGCATCGATGGATCGGGTCATGGCGGGCTCCTGGGGGCTGGGATGGACGGCGCTTCAGGCCGCGGCCTGGGCCGGGACCTGTTCGCTGCGGTTCATCTGGGTGGTGTTGTAGTTGACGATGCGGCCGGTCTCCGGCTCGATGCCGATGCGCCCGGTCAGCGCTTCCAGCGGACGGCCGTAGAGGTGGAAATGCAGCGTGGGCGCGTCGCCCACCACGTGGATGCTGTGGATGTCCTGCGGCAGGAAGGCGATCGGCGCGCCGGGGCGCACCACCTGCTCGCGCTCCAGCGTCAGCGCGGCGCGGGCGGGATCGCTGCCGTCGTCGGTGCGGCGGTAGACGCGGTTCAGCTCGTCGCCCTGCACGGCCACGATCACCGCCCAGGTGTCGTGGTTGTGCGGGATGGTCTTCTTGCCGGGAACGATGGAGTTCAGGTACAGCGCCGGCAACTGGCCTTCCTCGCTCAGGCGGTAGCGCGTGGAGGTGGCGGTGCCGTCGGCGGGCGGCGGGAAATCGGCGAAGCCGAACAACGCCTTCTTGTCGGCCAGCGCCTGCAGGGCGTGGGTCACGCGCTCGAGCGTGGCGCGGTCCACGTCGCGCTGGCTGGTGAGGGCGCGGACTTCGGCAAGGGTGGTGGCGACGGCGGCGCTGCGCTGGCTCTGGATGGTCATCTGGGGGAATCCTCGTTCTGATCGGCAGGCCTCCACTCTACGGAGTGCGCGGCGGCGGCTGAAAGAACAATATCGCCGATGCATATGCGGTTTTGCCGCCAGGCCCCAGTCGGGCGGGCGCCGCGCTTCGCATTTCCAATGGCGGAAAGATTCGTTGCCGCGGCGCCCGCCCGGCTCTTAGAGTTGGGCGCAAGCCGGTCCGGGCAAGCCCCGGGGGCCAGCCATTGCCGGGCCCCGTTCCCGGAACGGAGACCGCACATGAGCCAGACCCTGCACGAACGCCTGCAACCCTATCCCACGGAGAAACTGGCGGCGCTGGCGGCACAGACGCCGCTGCGCACCAGCCTGCCGCCGATCAGCTTCAGTTGGGGCGAGCCGCGCCATGCCACGCCGCGCTTCATCGAGGAAGCGCTGGCGCGGCACGCCGGCGAGATCGGCCGCTATCCCAAGGTGCCCGGCAGCGACGCGCTGCGCGAGGCCATCGCCGCCTGGATCGCGCGCCGCCACGGCGTGGGCGACCTGGACCCGGCGCGCGAGATCGTGCCGGTCAACGGCGCCAAGGACGGGCTGTTCAGCCTGGCGCAGGCCGTGCTGGGCGCCAGCCGCCCGCGCGAGGGCGCGCCGGTGGTGCTGGTCAGCAATCCCGGCTACCAGGTGTACGAGGGCGCGGCGCTGCTGGCCGGCGCCGAGCCTTATTACATCGACACCGCGCGCGGGCTGGTGGCCGCGCTGGACGCGGTGCCCGCCGAGGTCTGGCCGCGCGTGCGGCTGTGCTACCTGTGCTCGCCGGACAATCCGTCCGGGCGCGTCTATCCGCTGGAAGACTGGGCCCACGTGCTGGCGCTGTCCGAGCGCCACGGCTTCCACGTGGTCTCCGACGAGTGCTACTCCGAACTGTATTTCGACGAGGCCGCGCCGCCGCTCGGCGCGCTGGCTGCCGCGCAGGCGCTGGGCCGGGACCGCCGCCGCCTGCTGGCGGTGGCCAGCCTGTCCAAGCGCTCCAACGCGCCCGGCCTGCGCTCCGGTTTCGTCGCCGGCGACGCCGACGTGCTGGCGCGGCTGCGCCAGTACCGCAGCTATTCCGGCGGCGTGCTGAACCCGGCCGTGCAGGGCGCCAGCCTCGCCGCGTGGCGCGACGAGGCGCACGTGGTGGAGAACCGCCGCCTGTACCGCGAGAAGTTCGATTTCGCCGTGCCGCGCCTGCGTCAGGTGGCGCGGCTGGAAGCGCCGCAGGCGGGCTTCTTCGCGTGGCTCGACATCCGCGCCAGCGGGCTGGACGACGTGGCCTTCACGCGCCTGCTGCTGGCCGAGCAGAACCTCGCCGTGGTGCCCGGCACCTTCCTCGCGCGCACGGTCGACGGCCACAACCCCGGCGTGGGCCATGTCCGCATCGCGCTGGTCGCCAGCCCCGAGGAATGCGCGCAGGGCGTGGACCGCCTCGTGAGCCTGCTGCGCGGGTTGCAGCCGGCCGCTGCCTGAGCGCGCGCGGCTTGTTGCCGCCTTGCCGTATCCGACGATCTCCTTTTTCTTCTCCGCCATGACCATCACCGACCTGACCCAAACCTTTGCCGACGACCCCGCCGCCGCGCGCGCGGACCATCCGCGGGTAAGCCCGGCCGCGCTCAAGGACGCCATCGCCGGCGGCGGCGAGCTGGCCGTGCTGGACGCGCGCGAGGAGGGCGCCTTCGCGCGCGCGCACCTGCTGTTCGCCGTGCCCGCGCCGCTGGGCCGGCTCGAAACCGTGATCGACCGCCTGGTGCCGCGCCGGAACACGCGCATCGTGGTGACGGACCTGGCCGAGGACCTCGCCCATGCCGCCGCCGGCAAGCTGCTGCGCTTCGGCTACACCGACGTCTCGGTGCTGGCCGGCGGCACGCGCGCGTGGCAGGCCGCCGGGTACGAAGTGTTCAGCGGCACCAACGTGCCCAGCAAGGCTTTCGGCGAAGTCATCGAGCACGAGCTGCACACGCCGTGGATCACCGCCGAGGCGCTGCGCCTGCACCAGCAGCGCGGCGACAACGTGGTGGTGGTGGACAGCCGCCCGTTCAGCGAATTCCAGAACATGAGCATTCCCGGCGCGGTGGACTGCCCCGGCGCCGAGCTGGTCTACCGCATCGGCGAGATCGCGCCCGACCCGGACACGCTGGTGGTGGTCAACTGCGCGGGCCGCACGCGCAGCATCGTCGGCGCGCAGACGCTGATCAACGCCGGCATTCCCAACCGCGTGGTGTCGCTCAAGGACGGCACGATGGCATGGCTGCTGGCCGGCTACGCGCTCGACCACGGCCAGACCCGCTTCGCCCCGCAGCCCGGCGACGCCGCGCAGGCCACGGCGCGCGAGCGCGCCGCCCGCGTGGCCGGACGCGCCGGCGTGCGGCACATCGACGCCGCGCAACTGGCCGCGTTCGAGCAGCAGGCGCACGAGCGCACGCTGTACCGCTTCGACGTGCGCTCGCCCGAGGAATACGCCGCCGGCCACCTGCCGGGCTGGCGCAGCGCGCCCGGCGGGCAGCTGGTGCAGGCCACCGACGCCTACGCCGGCACCCGCCGCGCCCGCATCGTGCTGGCCGACTGGGACGGCGTGCGCGCGCAGACCACGGCGGCATGGCTGGCCCAGTTCAGCGGGCACGAAGTGTTCCTGTTCCGCGCCGATCCGCGCGCCGCGCGCGAGGCCGGGCCCGAGCCGGTGCGTGTCTTGCGCACCTCGGCCGCCGAGGCGCCGTGGATCGAGGCGGCTTCGCTGTCCGCGCTGCAGGCGCGCGGCGGCGTGACGGTGGCCGACGTCGACAGCAGCCTGGCCTTCCGCCGCGGCCACATTCCCGGCGCCTGGTTCGCCACGCCGGAAAAGGCGGCGCTGGTGCTGGACCACGCCGGCCCGGTCGACGTGATCGTCGTCACCTCCGCCGACGGCGTGCTGGCGCAGGTGGTGGCCGCGGCGCTGCGCCACGCCAGCGCGCGCGACGTGCGCGCGCTGCTCGGCGGCAACGCGCGCTGGCAGGCGCTGGGGCTGCCGGCCGAAGCCGCGCCGGCCGGCTCCGCCGCCGCCGCGCGCGTGCTGACCGGCGACGAGGATGCCTGGTACAGCGCCTACGCCTACGAAGACGAAGGCCGGCGCAAGGCCGAGATGCATGCCTACCTGAACTGGGAAATCGGGCTGGTGGACCAGCTCGGGCGCGATGGCGATCTGGCGGTGAAGCTGGTGGACTATCGCAAGGCCTGAAAGGTACAAAAGCCCTGGGGGTTTGTTTCCCTCACCGCAACGAAATCCCCGAAGCCGCGATCACCGCCGCATAGCGCGGCATGTCCTTCGACAGCGTCGCATCGAGCTCCTGCGCCGTCGATCCCACCACCACGTAGCCCGCGTCTTCCAGCTGGCTGCGCGTGGCCGGCACGCTGAGCACGGCGGCCACGTCGCGGCTGATGCGCTCCACCACCGGCGTGGGCGTGGCGGCCGGCGCGATCAGGCCCTGCCAGCTTTCCACGGCGAAGCCGGCGGCGCCGGCCTCGGCCATCGTCGGCACCTGCGGCAGCGCCTTCGAGCGATAGGGCGTGGTGACGGCCAGCGCCGTCAGGCGCCCGGCGCGCACGTAGTCGGTGACGGCGGCGAGCGTGATGAGGGTGGCGTCGATATGGCCGCCGAGCAGGTCCACCGTGGCCGGCGCGCCGCCCGCATACGGGATGTAGTTGACGCGGATGCCGGCCTGGCGCGACAGCATCTCGTGCGCGACGTGGGCGATGCCGCCGTTGCCGGGCAGGCCCAGCGTCACCTCGCCGGGTTTCCTGCGGGCCAGCGCCAGGTAGTCCTGGAACGTGCGCACGCCGAGGTCCGGGCGCGCCACCAGGATCTGCGGGTTGACCACCGCCTTGCTCACGCCGCGGAACGCATGGGCCGTGTCGTAGGGCAGCGTCTTGAACAGCGAGGCGTTGAGCGTCACGCCCTCGCCGCCGAGCAGCAGGGTGTAGCCGTCGGCCCTGGCCCTGGCCACCTGCGCGGCGCCGAGCGTGCCGCTGGCGCCGGCCACGTTTTCCACCACCACCGGCTGGCCCCATTTCTCGCCGAGCTTGAGCGCCAGCGTGCGCGCGAGCTTGTCGGCGCTGCCGCCGGCGGCAACCGGCACCACGATGCGCACGGCGTGCGCGGGAAAGGCGTCGGCCTCGGTGGCCGCGGGCGCGGCGTGCGCGCGCAGCAGCAGCGGGGCGCCGGCGATGGCGGCGGCGCCGAGGCCGATGAAGGTGCGAAAGAGAGTGCGGCGTTGCATGGCGTTGCGGCCCCGGCGCGTTGCCGGGACGTGCGGGATGGAAGGAGGAGGAACAGCTTAGGAACGCACCCCGCCGGCGGCCAACGAATCTTTCCGCGCATGGTTATGCGGCGTGCCCGGTGGCAACGCGCGGCGCATAACGATTGCCTCTTTTATTCGTTCCGTGGCACCGGGCCTTTGCGTACAGTTGGTCGACCGCACCGGCTGCCGCGCGCTGGCCGGCGCGCGGCATGACGACACGCATAACAACCAGAAGCACACCATGACACGCACTTTTTCGCCACGGTCGCCGCGTTGGCCGGCCCTTGCCGCCGCCTTGCTGGCCGGCACCTTCCTCGCCGGCGCCGCGCATGCGGACGCCACGCTCGACAAGATCCGCCAGCGCGGCAAGATCGTGGTCGGCGTGATGCTGTCCGGCAGCGCCTTCGGCTCGATCGACCCCGCCACGCAGAAGCCGGTCGGCTTCAACGCGGACCTCGCGCAGGACCTCGCGAAGCAGCTCAACGTGGAGCTGGAGACGGTGCAGGTGCAGCCGTCCAACCGCGTGCAGTTCCTGCAGCAGGGCAAGGTCGACGTGCTGATCGCGTCGATGGAATACACCCCCGAGCGCGGCGAGCAGCTCGGCTACGTGCCCACGCCGTACTACCGCGTGGGCGGCGCCGTGATCGTGCCCAAGCAGAGCGACATCAAGCGCTGGGAAGACCTCAAGGGCAAGACCGTGTGCATCTCGCAGGGCAGCAGCTATACACGCCCGGTGCAGGTGGAGTACGGCGCGATCCCGAAGGGCTTCAAGGGCTCGTCCGAGTCCCTGCTGGCGCTGCGCGGCGACAACTGCGCCGGCGCCGTGCACGACAACACGCTGCTGCAGCCGCTGGTGCGCGGCAACCCGGAATGGCAGAACTACCGCATCGTGCTGCCCGAGCTGAACCCCGCGCCCACGGTGATCTGGACGCGCAAGGGCGAGCAGGACACCATCCAGGCGGTCGAGCGCGTGGTGCAGGGCTGGCACCGCAGCGGCTGGCTGATCGGCACCGAGAAGAAGAACGGCATCCTGCCGCCGTCGCCTTCGCTCACCGAGCTGCATGACAAGTTCAAGGGCGGCCGCGGCTGATGGATGCCGCGATCGCCGCACTGATCGCGGGGGCGCGCCACCTCGGCCTGAACTACGCCTTCCTGGCCGACGCCTATGACCGCGGCGCCTTCGTGCACGGCGCCTGGGTCACGCTGGAGCTGGTGCTGTGCACGCTGGCCGGCAGCCTGGCCGCGGGCGTGGCGCTGGCCGCCGCGCTGACCTCGCGCCACGCGCTGGTGGCCGGCGCCACGCGCGCGTTCGTCGAGGTCACGCGCAATACGCCGACGCTGGTGCAGCTCTACTGCGCCTTCCTGGTGCTCAACATGCTGATCACCCACGCCTTGCAGGACGCGCAGCGCAGCAACCCGCTCACGCCGTTCCTGTGGGTGGTGGTGGTGCTGTCGCTGCACAAGGGCGTGTTCCACGCCGAGGCCCTGCGCGCCGGCATCGAGGCGGTGCCCAAGGTCATGCTGGAGGCGGCGGCGTCGCTCGGCTTCGACCGCCGCACGCTGCTGTGGCGCGTGCAGCTGCCGCTGGCGCTGCGCTTCGCGCTGCCGGCGCTGGTCAACAACTCGGTGGAGCTGGTCAAGGCCACCGCGGTGGCCTCGGCCATCGCCGTGGGCGACATCACCTACGCCTCGATCATGATCTGGACCCAGCGCGACAACGTGCTGGAACTGATGGTGCTGTTGCTGCTGTTCTTCGGCGTGCTGACCTGGGTGGTCAGCCGGGCCGGCAACTGGCTCGAACTCCGACTGAGGATGCCCGGCTATGGCAACCGCTGATTCAAGCCTGCCGCGCGCCGGCATCGCCTGGCCCGCGGCGCGGCGCTTCTCCGGCCTGCTGTGGCTGCTGCCGCTGGCCGCGCTGGCGGTGGCGGCCAGCCGCCATCCCGACCTCGCGCGCGCGCTGGCCGGCGCGTGGCAGTGGTCGCCGGCGCTGCTGCGCGGCTTCCTGGTCAACATCGGCGTGAGCGTGCTGGCGATCGCGCTGGGCACCGCCGGCGGGCTGCTGGTGGGCGCGCTGCGGCTGTCGCCGGTGGCGCTGCTGGCGCGGCCCGCGCACTGGTACGTGCAGGTGTTCCGCAACGCGCCGTGGCTGGTGCTGATCTATTTCTCCACCTACGTGTTCCCGTTCGAGATCAACATCGGCCGCCACATCCTGCCGTTCCCGGACTGGTTCAAGGTGGTGGTGGGGCTGGCGCTGCCGGCCAGCGCCAACGTGGCCGAGGTGCTGCGCGGCGCGGTGCAGTCGATCCCGCTCACGCAGTGGGAGGCGGCCAGCTCGATGGCGTTCTCGCGCCGGCAGATCCTGCGCCTGATCATCGTGCCGCAGTGCGTGCGGCGCATGCTGCCGCCGTGGATGAACCTCTACGCCACGCTGACGATGGGCACCGCGCTGGCTTCGCTGGTGGGCGTGCACGACCTGCTCGACACCGCGCAGATCGCCAGCAATACCGTCAACCAGACCGCCTTCACCGTGCTGATCTACTTCGTCGTGATGGCGATGTTCTTCGCCTGGTGCTACCCGATCTCGCGCTTCACCCGTTATCTGGAACAAAAACATGCTGTTGCCTGAACATGCCGACGGCCCCGCGCTGGCCACGCTCCCCGCGCCGGCCGCGCCGCTGGTCGCCCTGCGCGACGTGCACCTGTCCTTCGGCGGCAACGCGGTGCTCAAGGGCATCGACCTCGACGTGCGGCGCGGGCAGGCGGTGTCCATCATCGGGCCGTCCGGCTCGGGCAAGTCCACCATCCTGCGCTGCATCACCGGGCTGCTGGAGCCACAGCAGGGCAGCGTGACCGTGGGCGGCGTGGCGGTGCGCGAGCTGCGCGGCGAGGCCGAGCGCATCGCGCTGCGCAAGCGCGTGGGTTTCGTCTTCCAGCAGTACAACCTGTTCCCGCACCTGACCGTGCTGCAGAACCTCACCATCGCGCCGCTGCGCGTGCTGGGGCGCGGCCGCGCGCAGGCCGAGGACACCGCCATCGAGCTGCTGCGCAAGGTGCGCCTGGCCGACAAGGCCGGCGCCTACCCGGGCGAGCTGTCCGGCGGCCAGCAGCAGCGCGTGGCGATCGCGCGCGCGCTGGCGATGGAGCCCGAGCTGATCCTGTTCGACGAAGTCACCTCCGCGCTCGACCCCGAAACCGTGGGCGAAGTGCTGACCGTGATCGGCGACCTCGTGGAAGAAGGCCTGACCTGCCTGCTGGTCACGCACGAGATGCGCTTTGCCGAGGAAATCAGCGACGAGGTGTATTTCACCGAGGGCGGGCGCATCGTCGAGCATGGCCCGGCGCGCCGCATCTTCAGCGCGCCCGGCAGCGAGCGCACGCGCGCCTTCCTCAACCGCGCGCTCGGCGCCCAGGCGCGCCCGCCCGCCGATCCCTTCGTCGTCAGCTTCGACAAGCTGCGCTTCGCCATCTGAGCCACACCCGCATCCACCACCGAGCACCATGAGCCACCATCGCGATACCCAGCTGATCCACGCCGGCACGCCGCCGTTTACCGACGGGCACGGCCCGGTCAACGTGCCGGTGGTGCGCACCAGCACCGTGCGTTTCGAGAGCACCGCCGCCTACGACGACATCCGCGCCCGCCACGCGCGCGGCGAGCGCGTCAGTTCCTACGGGCGCCAGGGCATGGACACGCACCGCGCGCTGGAGGATGCGCTGGCCGCGCTCGAAGGCGGCAGCCGCGCCTTCCTGGCGCCCTCGGGGCTGGCGGCGATCTCGCTGGTGTTCGTGGCGCTGCTGTCGCCGGGCGATCACGCGCTGGTGGCCGACAGCGTCTACGCGCCGGTGCGCCGGCTGGACCAGTCGCTGCTGCGCCGGCTCGGCATCGAGCTGACCTATTTCTCGCCGTCGCGGGATGACCTGGAGACGCTGATCCGCCCCAATACGCGGCTGCTGTACCTGGAGTCGCCCAGCTCGCTGCTGTACGAAGTGCTGGACCTGCCGCGCCTGTCGCAGATCGCGCACCGGCATGGCGTGACCGTGGCCACCGACAACACCTGGGCTTCGGGCCACCTGCTGCAGCCGCTCGCGCTGGGCGTGGACGTCTCGGTGCTGGCCTCGACCAAGTACGTCAGCGGCCATTCGGACCTGATGCAGGGCGCGGTGGTGGTCAAGGACGAAGCGCTGGCGCGCCGCATCGCCGAGACCTACGACAGTTTCGGCCTGGCCATCAGCGCGGACGATGCCTACCTCGCGCTGCGCGGCATCCGCACGCTGGCGGTGCGGCTGGCCCAGCACCAGCGCAACGCGCTGGCGGTGGCGCAGTTCCTGGAAGGGCACGAGGCCGTGGGCCGCGTGTTCCATCCCGCGCTGCCGTCCGACCCGGGCCACGCGCTGTGGCGGCGCGATTTCTCGGGCGCCAACGGGCTGGTGTCGTTCACGCTGCCGGGCGCCGACGCGGCGGCGGCGAACGCGCTGGTCGACGCGCTGGCGCTGTTCGGGCTCGGCGCTTCCTGGGGCGGTTATGAAAGCCTGGCGCAGGTGGCGGCGCGGGAACGGCTGGCCGAGCATTCCTACTGGCGCGGCAGCGAGCCGGTGATCCGGCTGCACGTGGGGCTGGAGGCGGCGGCGGACCTGATCGCGGATCTGGAGCAGGGACTGGCGGCGACGCAGCGCCAGGCGGCGCGGCCGCGCGCGGCAGCCTGAGGCCGCGGGAAAAGAGGAGGCGGGGGCCGGCTCGCGGCTGTCATCCGCCTCCAAAGAAGCCGGCGTCATCGTGCGCCGGCTTCCAGTACGCGGTCGCGGGCCGCGGCTGTCAGATCGCCCATCCGCCCGCGTAGAACACCGCCAGCGCCAGCGCGATGCCCACCGTGCCCACGTTGAGCTTGCGGAATTCGCCGGCCACCACGCGGCCGATCACCAGCGTGCAGAAGCCCAGCATGATGCCGGTGACGATATTGCAGGTCAGCACGATGAACACCGCGCACACCAGGCCGGCCATCGCGTCGACCAGATCGTCCATATGCAGCTTGCCGACGCTGCCGAGCATCAGCAGGCCGACATACATCAGCGCGGGCGCGGTGGCGTAGGACGGCACCAGCGCGGCCAGCGGCGAGAAGAAGATCACCGCCAGGAACAGCAGGCCCACCACCACCGCGGCGAGGCCCGTCTTGGCGCCGGCGGCCACCCCCACGCTCGATTCGATGTAGGCCGCGGCCGGCGCGCCACCGAAGCACGCCGAGAAGATCGAGCTGAGCGAATCGGCGGTCAGCGCGCGGCCGCCGTTGGGGATCCGGCCCTTCTCGTCGAGCTGGCCGGCCTGCCCGGCCACGGCGCGGATGGTGCCGGTGGCGTCGAACACGGCGGTCATCACCAGCGCCAGCACGCTCGGCAGCACCGCCAGCGAGAGCGCGCCCTTGATGTCCATCGCGCCGATCAGCGAGGCGTGCCCCGGCGCGCTCAGCGCGGGCAGCGCGAACACGCCGCCGAACCTGACCGCGGGGTCGAAGGCCAGCCCCAGCGCCGAGATGGCGACGATCACCAGCAGGATGCCGCCCGGCACGCGGCGCCGCTCCAGCCCGAAGATGGCGGCCAGCCCGACGATCGACATCACCACCGGGAAGGCCGTGATCTTGCCCAGCGAGACCGGCAGGCCGGCGCCGGCGTTCTTCACCACCAGGCCCACGTCGCTGGAGGCGATCAGCAGCAGGAACAGGCCGATGCCGATGCCGGTGCCGTGCGCCACGCCGGCCGGCAGGTTGCGCAGGATCCACGCGCGCACGCCGGTGACGGAAATCGCGGTGAACACCACGCCCATCAGGAAGATCGCGCCGAGCGCCACCGCCGGCGACAGGCCCTGGCCCAGCACCAGCCCGAACGCGGTGAACGCGGTCAGCGAGATGGCGCAGCCGATGGCGATCGGCAGCCGCGCCCACATGCCCATCAGCAGCGAGCCGAAGGCCGCGGTCAGGCAGGTCGCGACGAACACCGCGCTGGTGTCGAAGCCCGCCTTGCCGAGCATGCCCGGCACCACGAAGACCGAGTAGACCATCGCCATGAACGTGGTCACGCCGGCCACGGCCTCGCGGCGGCCGGTGCTGCCGCGCGCGCTGATCTGGAAATACTTGTCGAGGAATCCGTTGACCTCGATGGCTTCGATCGCATCGACGGCCTTGGCCTCGACGGCATCGGTGCCGGGGAAGGGCTGCTCAAGCATGGCGGAGTGTCTCCTTTGTGGTGCGCCGGGGCGGTGGCGTCGCCACTCGCATCCGGGCTGTCTCGCTTTGTTTTCGTCGTCGCCGGGCGGGTGCGGCGGCACAGGCCGGTTGCCTGTGCCGCGCGCTGCACTGCATGCCGCGGTGCGCGGGTGCCGGCCACGTGGACGCCACTCCGTGCTGGCGGCCGTGGTCCGGCATGGCGAAGACTAAGGGAGACGCGGCGATTCTCCATACGCGGCGGCGCATGGCGGGCATTGCGGCTTTTGTATGAGGGAAAGGGCGCAGGTCGGCGCACGAGGCTGGCATGCGCTTCGGGTAGCGCCGCCCCGGTCCAGATGCCGATGGTTGTCTCCGCTCGCCCACTTCGCGGGAGAGCGGAGACAACAGCCGGTGATGCCGCCGTCGTCAGTGGTCAGTCGTCGCGCGCCGCCGCGAATTCCGCCAGCAACGGCTCGCGATGCTGATCGAGCCGCGGCGCGGCGGTGAAGCCCGCGGGCGGGCGGCCCGCGGCATTGCGGTTCATCTTGCTCCTTGGAAGAACGCGGGAAGTCAGTCGATGCGGGCGCCGCTGCTGAGCGTGAGCTCGGTCACGGTCTTGCCTTCGCGCAGCGCGAACTGCCTGAACTCGGCCGGCGAGGCCGACGGCGAGACCTCCTCGCCGCGGCTGGCCAGCCGCGCGCGCAGATCGGGCCTGGCGAGCGCCCTGGCCGAGGCCGCGAACAGCTTGTCGATCACCGCGGGCGGGGTCTGCGCGGGCGCGAACAGGCCGTACCAGTTGGTTATGTCATAGCCCTTGATGCCGGCCTCGGCGATGGTCGGGTAGTTGGGCAGCACCGGCGAGCGCGTGGCCGAGGTCACGGCGATGCCGACCACCTTGCCGGTGTCGATCACCGCCTGCACCGAGGCCGGCGTGGCGAAGGTAAGCTGCGCGTCGCCGGCGGCGACCGCCTGCGCGGACGGCGCGCCGCCCTTGTACGGCACGTGGGTGAGCCGCACGTCGGCCAGCTTGGCGAACTGCACGCCGGCCAGGTGCGTGATGACGCCGTTGCCGGACGACGAATAGTTGAGCGAGCCGGGCTGCTGGCGCGCCCTGGCCACGAGGTCCGCCACGCTGTTGATGCCCGCCGCCTTGTTGGCCGCCAGCAGCAGCGGCGACACCGTCAGCCGCGTGATGGGAGCGAAGTCCGCCGGCTCGTAGTGGATGTTCTTGTACAGCACCTTGTCGCCGCCTATCACGCTGGCCGTGGCGATGTACAGCGTGTAGCCGTCGGGCGGCGCCTTGGCCACGGTTTCGGCGGCGATGGTGGTGCCGGCGCCCGGCTTGTTGTCGATGATGACCGGCTGGCCCAGCTCCTTGGACAGCGCGTCGCCGTACAGCCGCGCCACGTTGTCGGCGCCGCCGCCGGCGGGAAAGCCGATCACGAGGCGCACCGGCCTGGACGGGAACGAGTCCGAGGCCAGCGCCGGGCCGGCCAGCGCGCAGGCCATCGTCATGAACAGCAAGATCGGGTGCCGCTTGGTCATGCTTGTCTCCTTTCTCGGTTTGTCCGCGTTTTCTTCGCGGTTTTTTGGGCTGCGCGCGCCTAGCCGCCGGCGAACGTCGGCGGCCGCTTCCCGCGCCACGCGGTGGCGCTGCGCGCGATCCGGTTCGGGGCCTGCTCCATGCCGTCGACGGCATTGATATGCTCGCGCAGTACCTCGAGGTCGCGCGGGCTGAGGCGGCTGGTCATCTGGGGGCGGCTCAACGTGATGATTGCTGCGCGTTCTTCGACGCGAAGCCGTGGCTCGCCGTGGTTTTGCATATAAGATTGATGTATAGATATATTTAAGACGATTCTAGATATGCCAAAAGAGCAGTCAAATCGAGGTTTACCCGGTCAGTCGCTCCAGGACCGCGTGCGCGAGGCCATCGAGGCGGACATCCACGCGGGCAAGCTCAAGCCGGGCTCGCAGCTCGACGAGCGCGCGCTGGCCGAGCGCTTCGACAGCTCGCGCACGCCGGTGCGGGAGGCGCTGCTGATGCTGGCGGCGCAGGGGCTGGTGACGATCGCGCCGCGCGCCGGGATCTTCGTGCACAAGCCGACGGTGGCCGAGCTGGTGGCGATGTTCGAGACGCTGGCCGAGATGGAGGGCGTGGTGGCGCGGCTGGCCACGCAGCGCATCACCGAGGCGGGCCGGACCGCGCTGGCGGCGGCCTTCGAGCAGGGGCGCGCCTACGTCGAGGCGGCCGACACGCCCGGCTACGTGGAGGCCAACCGCGCCTTCCACGACGTGCTGTACCACGCCGGCGCCAATCCCTACCTCGCCGAGCAGATCCGCATGCTGCGCCGGCGCCTGGCGATCTACTGGCGCCAGCGCGGGCTCATCAACGCGGCGCGCGTGCCCAGCTCGTTCCGCGAGCACGGCGCGATCGTGGCGGCGGTGCTGGCCGGCGACGCGGATGCCGCGGCGGCGGCCATGCGCGCGCATGTCTCCGCGGGCGGCAAGGCCATCGCGGACCTCGTGCTGCTGGCGCGGGACGCCTACGACGAGCCTGCGGCGCCATGACGTGGCGCCATGACGTGACGCCACAACGCGGCGCCACAAAACGCGCGGCGCCCGCAACTGGTAGCATCGCAGGCAGCTTGCCGGGCGGCCCCTGCGCCGCCCGGCATGGTCTTCAACGCAGTCTTTCCCGGGTGTCCCGCTCCGTGTCCCACGACTTCTACTTCTACGAACCCGCGCGCGGCCACGGCCTGCCGCACGATCCCTTCAACGCCATCGTCGGGCCGCGCCCGATCGGCTGGATCTCCTCGCGCGCCGCCGACGGCATCGCCAATCTCGCGCCGTACAGCTTCTTCAACGCCTTCAACTACACGCCGCCGATCGTCGGGTTCTCGAGCGTGGGCTACAAGGACAGCGTGCGCAACATCGAGCAGACCGGCGAGTTCTGCTGGAACCTCGCCACGCGCGCGCTGGCCGAGCAGATGAACGCCAGTTGCGCGGCGGTGCCGCCCGAGGTGGACGAATTCGCGCTGGCCGGCCTGACGCCGGCGGCCTCGCGCATGGTGGCGGTGCCGCGCGTGGCGGAAAGCCCGGTCTCGTTCGAGTGCAAGCTCACGCAGCTGATCCAGCTCCAGGGCGCGGACGGCCACAAGGTGCCCACATGGCTGGTGCTGGGCGAGGTGGTCGGCGTGCACGTGGAGAAGTCGCTGTTCAAGGACGGCATCTATGACACGGCCGCCGCCCGGCCGATCCTGCGCGGCGGCGGTCCGGCGGACTACTTCGAGATCGTGCCCGAGATGCTGTTCCGCATGCGGCGCCCGGGCTGAGCGCGGGGTGTGGGCGGGGTGCGGGCGGCGGCCCGCGGGCCGTCCGCCGTGGGGTTTTCGAATTTCTCCTTGACATACAGATCTGTCTACTCAAACAATGTGTAGACAGACCTGTATCATCTCTTCACCCCCAACCGCGCCCCAGCCGCACCCTAGCCAGGAGAACACCCATGTCCCAAGCCGAATCCCGTCCGCCGTTTCCCCCGTTCACCCGCGAGACCGCCATCCAGAAGGTGCGCGGCGCCGAAGACGGCTGGAACAGCCGCGACCCCGAGCGCGTGTCGCTGGCCTACACCGTCGACAGCGCATGGCGCAACCGCGCCGAGTTCGTCAACGGCCGCGAAGCCATCGTCGGCCTGCTGACGCGCAAGTGGCAGAAGGAGCTCGACTACCGCCTGATCAAGGAACTGTGGGCCTTCGACGGCAACCGCATCGCCGTGCGCTTTGCCTACGAATGGCATGACGATTCCGGCAACTGGTACCGCTCCTACGGCAACGAGAACTGGGAGTTCAACGAGGCCGGCCTGATGCAGCGCCGCTTCGCCTGCATCAACGACGCGCCGATCAAGGAATCCGACCGCAAGTTCTTCTGGCCGCTGGGCCGCCGCCCGGACGACCATCCCGGCCTGAGCGACCTCGGGTTGTAAGCGCGCCGTCTTGTTCTTGCGGGAACGCCGCCGTCCCGATCGGGGCGGCGGCGTTTTCGCTTCTGCTTTTCCCTTCCCCTCATTCCCGCTCGGCATTCTCCCGCCGGCGCGCCGCGACTTGTTCCGCCATGTATCAAGTCATGTACCGGGCCGCCCGTTTATCCCGCCGCGGCGCCTGCCTATAGTTCGACTCAAGGTTTCTGGCATTTTCCGACAAGCAGCCGACACCGAGATCCGCGATGAATCGCCCGACTGAATCGATCGATTAACGGCGCGATTTTCCAACCGTCAAACCATTTGGAGTCTGCAATGAGCAACCATCCCAAGACCGTCGTCATCACCGGCGCTTCCAGCGGCATCGGCTTCGCCCTGGCCGAGGCCTATCTCGCGCGTGGCGACAACGTGGTGGGCAACGCCCGCACGCAGCAACGGCTGGACGCCGCCGCCGCGCGCCTGGGCCATCCCGACAACTTCCTGCCGGTGGCCGGCGACATCGCGCTGCCCGCCACCGCGCGCGCCATCTTCGAGCGCGCCAGCGCGCGCTTCGGCAAGGTCGACGTGCTGGTCAATAATGCCGGCATCTTTATCGCCAAGCCGGTCGGCGAATATACCGAGGAGGACGTCGAGAATATCGTCAATACCAACCTCAAGGGATTTTTTTATATTACCCAGCAGGCCGCCGCGCATATGAGAGCGAATCGCGCGGGACATATCGTCAGCATTACCGCCAGCCTCGCCATGCAGCCGACCGCGCAGGTGCCGGCGCTGCTGCCGGTGCTGATCAAGGGCGGCCTGAACCACGCCACGCGCGGCCTGGCGCTGGAACTGGCGCCGCACGGGGTCAAGGTGTCGGCGGTCGCGCCCGGGATCATCGATACGCCGCTGCACGGCGCCGGCACGCACGACTTCCTCAAGACGCTGTCGCCCAGCGGCGAGATCGGGCAGGTCAGGGACGTGGTGGACGCGGTGCTGTACCTGACCGGCGCGGCGTTCACCAGCGGCGTGGTGCTGCCGGTGGACGGCGGCGCGACGGCGGGCCGCTGGTAAGCAGGCCATGCGGGGCGGCGGCATGCCGTTGCCGCCCGGCATGCGGGCAACATGACGGAGACGATCATGTCAGTGGAACAACGCATCGCGGCGCTCGGGCTGACGCTGCCGGCGCCGCCGCAGCCGCTGGGCAGCTATACGGCGGCGAGCGAGGCCGGCGACCTGCTGTTCATCTCGGGGCAACTGCCGCTGCGCGACGGCAAGCTCCTGTACCGGGGCCAGGTCGGCGCCGGGCTGACGCCGGAAGACGGGCGCCAGGCGGCGCAACTGGCCGCGCTCAACGTGCTGGCGCAGATCCGCGCGCACCTGGGCGGCTTCGACCGGCTGGCGCGCATCGTCCGCGTGGAGGGGCACGTCAGCAGCGCGCAGGGCTTCTTCGGCCAGCCGGCCGTGCTCGACGGCGCCTCCGACCTGTTCGCCGCGGTGCTGGGCGACAAGGCCGGACACGCGCGCGCCGCGTTCTCGCAGACGCAGCTGCCGGCCGATGCCGCGGTGATCCTGGTGGTGATCGCGCAGGTCACGCCGATCGCGCCGACGGCGCCCGCGCCGCGCGTGTCCCCGGCCTGAGCTAGCCGGCGAACTTGTCGACCAGGAAATCGACGAAGGCCCGCACGCGCGACGACATATGCCGCGCATGCGGATAAAGCAGCACGAAGGGCCGGCTGGCGCCGCCGAATTGCGGCAGCAGTTCCACCAGCCGGCCATCGCGCAGGTCCTGCTCCGCCACGAAGCGGTAGGTCTGGAACAGGCCCGCGCCGCTGCGCGCCAGCGTGACGCCGCCGAGCACGTCGTCCGAGCAGCCGTAGCCGCCGCGCGTGGTCACCTCGGCCAGCTCGCCGTCCTCCATGAACAGCCACGGAATGCGCCGGCCGCTGCTGGGCAGCTCGAACTGGATGCAGTCGTGCGCCTGCAGCGCGTCCAGCGTGCCGGGCACGCCGGCGCGCGCGAGGTAGGACGGCGCCGCCACCAGCACCAGCTCGGCGTCCTCCAGCTTGCGCGCGATGAGATTGGAGTCGTCCGGCGCGCGGCCTCGCACCGCGAGGTCGAAGCCGTCGTCGGCGAAATCCACGTTGCTGTTGCTGATGTGGGTCTCGATCTCCACCTGCGGGTAGCGCGCCCGGAACTCGGGCAGCACCGGCAGCACGCGGTAATGCGCGTAGGGCGTGGGCAGGCTGATGCGCAGCAGGCCGGCCGGGCTGGCGTGCTGGCCGGTGGCCTCGCGCTCGGCATCCACCAGTTGCGACAGCGCGCGCCGGGCCCGCTCGAAATACGCGCGGCCTTCGTCGGTCAGGCGGATCTGCCGCGTGGTGCGCACGAACAGCCGCACGCCGAGCCGCTCTTCCAGCCGCGACACCGAGCGGCTCACCGCCGCCGGCGTGACGCTGGCCGCCACCGCCGCGGCGGTGAAGCCGCCCAGTTCCGCCGCCAGGCAGAACAGCTCGATGCTGCCAAGCTGGAGGTCGTCGAACTGGCGCTTCATCGGTGTGTCATCCGCGTTCCCGTTCGGGTTCTGGCCTGATTCAGGCAGCGGCGCCGGCGGCGTGGGCGAGGTCCGCCACCGCCTGCGCGAGCTCCGCGCGCAACTGCGCCACCAGCTCCGCCGCCGGCAGGCTGCGCGAGAGTTGCGCGGCCTGGCCGGCCCACTGCGCGGCGAAGCCGGCGCTGCCCCGTGCCTTGGCCGCGGCGTGCAGTGCCTTGCCGGCGTCGTAGGTGATGGGGTAGTCGGGGATCGGCGGGCAGTCCGGCGCCTCGCCCAGCTCGGTCAGCCGGTTGACGATGCCGCGTGCGGTGCGCCCGGACACCGAGCGCGTCAGCGTGGTGCGGACCGGCTGGCCGGCGAGCAGGGCGGCGCGGTAGGCGGCGTCGGCCGCGCTTTCCGGGCACGGCACGAAGGCGGTGCCGAGCTGCGCGGCCTGCGCGCCCAGCGCCAGCGCGGCGGCGATGCCGGCGCCGTCCATGATGCCGCCGGCCGCCACCACGGGCAGCGTGGTGTTGCGCACCAGCAGGCGCACCAGCGCCAGCGTGCCGAGCCGCTCGTCGCGCGCGGCCGGCTCGAAGATGCCGCGATGGCCGCCCGCTTCCACGCCCTGCGCCACGATGGCGTGCACGCCGGCGTCGGCCACCTGGCGGGCCTCTTCCACGCTGGTGGCGGTGGCCATCAGGTAGATGCCGGCCTCGCGCAGCGCGGCGATCCACGGCTGCGGCGGCAGGCCGAAATGAAAGCTCGCCACCGCCGGGCGCTCCTCGAGCAGCATCGCGAACATGGCTTCGTCGGCCACGAAGCTCTGGTAGATCTCGCGCAGCGCGGCCGGCGGCGTGGCGCCGAACTCGGCGAAGCTCGGCGCGAGATAGGCCAGCCAGCGCGCCTCCCGCGCGGCGTCCGCCACCGCGGGCGCGTGGCAGAACAGGTTGACGTTGAACGGCTTGCCGGTCAGGGCGCGGGTGTCGCGGATCATCTTGCGGGCGCCTTCGGCGTCCGTGGCGCCGACGCCGAGCGAGCCCAGCCCGCCGGCATTCGAGACGGCCGCGGCCAGCGCCGGCGTGCCGATGCCGGCCATCGGCGCCTGGATGAGCGGCACGGCAAGGCCGAGCCGGGACAGCAGCGCGCGCGGCGGGGTGGCGGAATTGGGGGTGTTCATTGCGTGACTCCTTCGGAAGAGGGGCGCTTGCCGGCTCCCGGCGCGCGCACGAAGATGACGGCGGCGGCCGCCAGCAGCGCCGCGGCGGCGGCGGCCAGCGGCCCGTTGAAGCTGTGGCTGCGGGCCATCAGCGCGCCCGCTGCCAGCGGCCCGGCGATCTGGCCGACGCCGTAGGCCGAGGTCATGGCGGCCAGCAGGTTGAATGGCACCGCGTGGGCCACGCGCCTGGCCGCCGGCATGGCGATGGTCACGGTGCCCACGAAGGTGCCGCCGACCAGCAGCGCGCTGGCCAGGTAGGACCACGCGGCATGGCTGAGCGCGGGCAGGATTACGCCCGCGGCCTGCACCAGCAGGTTGAGCGCGAGCGCGCGCCGCGTGCCGAGGCGCCCATGCAGGGCGTGCCACAGGTAGCACGACGGCGCCGCGCCCAGGCCGAACACGGCCCACACGTGGATCGGGTCGACCTGGCCGAGCGCGTCGCGCACGAACAGCGGCAGGTAGGTGGCGGTCACGATGTAACCGAAGCCGGCCAGGCCATAGCTGGCGATCAGCGGCCACGGTCCCGGGACGTTGGCCGCATCGGCGGCATCGGCCGCGCCGACGGCGGCCACGGCCGCGCCGGCCGGATGCGGCGGCAGCGCGCGCCCGCCGAGCAGGCGCCATGCCGGCAGCGACAGCGCCAGCGCGCCGGCGGCCAGCGCGGCCCACAGCGCGGGACTGCGCCAGCCGGCGAGGTTGCCGGCGGCGATGGCCTCGGCCGACAGCAGGATGCCGCTGCCCACGCCCGCGAACAGCAGCGGCGCGCCGTGCGGCTGGCCCACGAGCTGGAACAGCCACACCGAGGCGGCCACCAGCGCCAGCGCGCTGAAAAAGCCGGCCACGAAGCGCGTGCCGGCAACGAACCACGGCGCCGCCGGCAGCGCCAGTACGAGCAGGCACAGCACGGTGCCGGCCAGCGCGATGCGGCACAGCCGCGGCGTGGCGCGCGGCGACAGGCGCGTCACCGCGAGCGCGCCGGCCAGGTAGCCCGCGTAGTTGGCGGACGCGGCCAGCGAGCCGGCGCCGACGCTCAGCAGCCCGTCGCGCACCATCAGCGGATACATGCCGGTGAAGGCGAAGCGGCCGAAGCCCATGCCGACCGCCAGCACCAGGGAGGCAGCCAACGCCGGCAGCCAGGGCGCGCCGGCGCGCTCGGCGCCGCGCTCGCTGCCGCTCTCGATGTCGCCGGCGGGCCGGGCGGCGCAGGCAGGTCGGGCTTCAGCCATGTTGCAGCTCCTGCAGGAAGGCCTGGTATGCCGCGGTCGTGAAACCCTGGCGGCGCACCAGGAAGGTATGCGCGGTGCGCACCGGCACGGTCTGCAGGCCCGCCGCGTCCGGGTGCAGCGCGAGCAGCGAGCGGGGCACGACGGCGACCGCCGAGCCGGCCGTCACGCAGGCCAGGATTGCATGGTAGGACGCCAGCTCCAGCATGTTGAGCGCCGGGCGCGGGCCCGCGCCGCCGGCGAGCCAGTTCTCGGCGCACAGGCGGTAGGTGCAGCCGCGCGAGAAGGTGGCCAGGCTGCGCAGCACGAGGTCCTGCGGCGCGCGCACCGGCGGGTGGCTGGGCGGCAGCACCAGCAGCAGTTCCTCGGAGAACAGGAAGCTGCCTTCCAGCCCGGGGCCGAGCTCGTCCATGTCCAGCGTGTCCGGCGCGCCTTCGCCGGGATGCGCCACCACCGCGCAGTCGATGCGGTGCGCCAGCAGCGCGTCCACCAGCGCCTGCGTGGTGCCGGTCTGGATCTCGATCTGCACCTGCGGCCACTTGCCGTGGTAGCGCGCCAGCGGGCGCGGCAGCCGCGCCGCGGCCGAGCTTTCCATGCTGCCCACGCGCAGCCGGCCGGAGGGCTCGCCGGCGCGCATCGACTGGCGGGCTTCCTCGGCCAGCGCCAGCAGTTGCTCGGCGTAGCCCAGGAAGCGCTGGCCTTCGGGCGTGAGCGTCATGCGCTTGCTGTCGCGCAGGAACAGCGCCACGCCAAGCTCTTCCTCGAGCTGCTTGACGCGCGTGGTGACGTTGGACTGCACGCGGTCCAGCGCCCGGGCGGCGCGCGTCACGCTTTCCTCGCGCGCCACCGTCCTGAAGATTTCCAGCTCGGCCAGATCCACGGCGGGTTCCTCGATATGGGATTGAAGTGTGTTCTTTAAAAAAGAACAAATTTCAGTTAACTATCATTTATTGGGATGGTTAAGTCAAGAAGACCTTGCCGCGCGCAGGGTTTGCGCGCGCCGGGGTGACTTGCAAGGCGGGAGGGGAAGGGTAAGGAGAAGGGCAGCGCGTTCAGCGCCGGCGCGCGGGCGGCCTCGCGGCTGGCCGGGCTGGCCGGTAGCGCTCGCGCAGCGTTTCCAGCAGCAGCGGCAGGGCCGGCGCCGGATTGCCGGGCGCGTGGACCACGGCCACGCCGATCCGCAGCACGGCGGCTTCCTTGAGCGGCTTGTAGACCACGCCCGCGCGCGCCATCGCCTGCAGCGAGGCCGGCACCAGCGCCACGCCCTGGCCGTCGGCGATGAGGCCGAGCAGCACGTGGTGGTCGGCCGGCTCGGGCACGCGCGGCGGCGAGAAGCCCAGCGTGCGGAACAGCGCTTCGTAGTGGTCGAAGTAGGCGGGGTTGAGGCGCCGCTGGAACCAGAACAGCGGATCGGCCTGCAGCTCCAGGATGGAGAGGCGCTTGCGCCGGGCCAGCCGGTGCGTGGCCGGCAGCGCGGCGACCAGCGGATCGTCGAACAGGTGCTCGACGTGCAGCTCGCCGGTGCCGGACGGCAGGCCGATCAGCGCGGCGTCGAGCGCGCCGCGCCGCAGGTCGGCGATCGACTGCTGCGAGATCTGCCGTTTCTGCAGCAGCCGCACGTCCGGCGCGCGCGCCTGCAGGGCCGGCGCCAGCCATGTGAACAGCGCGGCGTCGACCACCGTGGTGATGCCCAGGCGCAGCCCGGCGTTGCGCCGCGCGCGCTTGCGCGCGCGGGCGAGCATGGCGTCGGCGCCGGCCAGCAGCGCGCGCGCCTCGGGCAGCAACTGGCTGCCGGCGGGCGTGAGCGCCACGCCATTGCGGTCGCGCTCGAACAGGCGCGCGCCGACGGTTTCCTCGAGCGCCTGGATCTGCCGGGTCAGCGGCGGCTGGGTGATCGACAGGCGCTCCGCCGCGCGGCGAAAGCTCAGTTCGTCGGCCACGGCCACGAAGTATTCGAGTTGCCAGAGTTCCAGGCGGGGCTGCATGCGGGGTGCGCTCGGACGGGTTGCTGATACGTGCAAGGTATCACGCCGAAGGCATTGGCGGCGCGCGCACGCGCTGGCTAAGCTTGCTTCACCGTTTGCTTCACCTCTTCACCTCTTCACATCTCCAACTCGTCACCGAACCAAGGAACACCTTCCCGATGAATCCGCATACTCTTCCGCACACGCTGTCTCTCGGCCGGGCCCGGCTTGCCGCCATCGAAGGCAGCGCCGATGCCTCCATTCTCGACGCGCTCGGCGACATCGCGCCCGATCTGGCCAGCCTCGCCATCGGCTTCGTCTATGGCGAGATCTATCCGCGCGCGGGCCTGTCGCTGCCCGAGCGGCAACTGGTCACGGTGGCCGCGCTCGCCGCGATGGGCGGGCTCGCGCCGCAACTGGAGTTCCACCTGGCCGGCGCGCTGAACGTTGGCTGCCAGCCGGCGGAGCTGGTCGAGGCCATGATCCACCTGGCTGTGTACGCGGGTTTTCCGGCGGCGCTCAACGGCATTGCGGCGGCGCGGGCCGTGTTTGCCCGCGCGGGTGTCGTGGTGGCGGCGGCGGCCGCGCGGCCGGCCGCCGCCGGCTCGCGCTACGAGGCCGGGCTCGCGCGCCTGCGCGAGATCGACGGCGAGGCCGGCGTGCGCGTGATCGCCTCGCTGCAGGACATCGCGCCGGACCTGGGTCGCTTCATCATCGAGTTCGCCTTCGGCGACATCTACGCGCGGCCCGGCCTCGATCTGGCCAGCCGCGAGCTGGTGACGGTGGCCGCGCTGGCGGCGATGGGCTCGGCCACGCCACAACTGAAGGTGCACATGCATGGCCTGCTGAACGTGGGCGGCACGCGGCAGCAGCTCGTGGAGGCCATCATCCAGATCGCGGCCTATGCCGGTTTCCCGCGCGCCATCAATGCGGCGCTGGCGGCCAGGGAGGTGGTGGCCGCGCACTGACGGCAGCGAGGCCGCCTCACGGCGCCACGCCTTGCCTGGCCTCGAGCAGGCCCGCGACCCAGTCGATGAAGACCCGCACCTTGGCGCTCAGGTGGCGGTTGCGCGGGTACAGGGCCAGCATCGGCAGCGTGCCGGCATTCCAGTCCGGCAGCACCGGCACCAGCCGGCCGCTGGCGAGGTGCGCGCGCACGACGCCGTTGAGCGGGCTTTGCATCAGGCCCATGCCGGCCACGGCGGCGGCGATGCAGGTGTCGGCATCGTTGGCCGCGACCCAGTGCGGGCGGCTGATTTCATGCGCCTCGTCGCCGCGCCGGAAATCGAACGGGAACACGCGCCCGGTCTTGGCCGAGAAGAAGTTCACGAAGCGGTGCCGGTCGAGGTCGGCCAGCGTGGCGGGCATGCCGTGGCGCTGCAGGTAGGCCGGCGCGGCGCAGGTTGCCACTTCCAGCTCGCCGAGCCGCCGCGCGGCCAGGCTCTCGTCGTGCACGAGGCCGCCGCGAATCACGCAGTCCACGCCTTCGGCGATCAGGTCCACCGGGCGGTCCGAACTGCCCAGTTCCATCATCACCTGCGGATAGCGCGCGAAAAAGTCCGGCAGCGCCGGCGCGATGACATGGCGGCCCAGGGAGGCCGGCACGTCCACGCGCAGCCGGCCGGCTGGCGTGACCACGGCGTGCCCGAGCATGGCCTCCAGCTCGTGCATTTCCTGCAGCATGGTGCGCGCGCGCTGATGGTAGGCCATGCCGTCGTCGGTCAGGCTGAGCCGCCGCGTGGTGCGGTGCAGGAGCCGCACCCCGAGGTGGCTTTCGAGGTCCTGGACGATGGTGGTGACGCGCCCCCGGGGCAGGTGCAGCGCGGTCGCCGCGCGCGAGAAGCTGGCCAGTTCCACCACGCGGACGAAGACCTCCATAGCTTTGAACCGGTCGATGGACATGTCGGGATTGTTCTGAATATAGGGAATAGTGATTTCTTCGTTTCGCAGTTTATACGCATCCGTTAGCACAATAGACTGCCTTCACCGATTCAACGATGCGAAGGAGATTCACATGAGCACGTCTTCCCAGTCTTCCCAATCCCCCGGGGTTCCCCTGGCCGCGCTCGGCGCGCACGGGCCGCAGCAGGTGTCGGCACTGGGCCTGGGCTGCATGGGCATGTCCGATTTCTACGGCGCCAATGACCGCGGCCAGAGCATCGCCACCATCCACGCGGCGCTGGACGCCGGCATCAACCTGCTCGACACCGGCGACTTCTACGGCGCCGGCCACAACGAGATGCTGATCGGCGAGGCGCTCCGGGGCCGCCGCGGGCAGGCGCTGGTGTCCGTCAAGTACGGCTCGCTGCGCGCGCCCGACGGCAACTGGCTGGGCATGGACGGGCGCCCGCAGGCGGTGAAGAACTTCATCACCTACAGCCTGCAGCGGCTCGGCACCGACCACATCGACATCTACCGCATGTCGCGGCACGACCCGGCCGTGCCGGTGGAGGACACCATCGGCGCCGTGGCCGATCTCGTGAAGTCCGGCTACGTGCGCCATATCGGCCTGTCGGAAGTGGGGCCGGAGATCATCGAGCGCGCCCACAAGGTGCATCCGGTCAGCGACCTGCAGATCGAATATTCGCTGCTCAGCCGCGGGCCGGAGGCCGGCATCTTCCCCGTGCTCAGGCGGCTGGGCATCGGCGTGACCGCCTACGGCGTGCTGTCGCGCGGCCTGATCAGCGGCTCGCGCCCGACCGGGCCGCGGGATTTCCGCGCCCACCTGCCGCGCTTCACCGGCGAGAACCTGGGCCGCAACCAGCAGCTCGTGGCCGCCCTCGGGCAGGTGGCGCAGGAACTGGGCGCGACCACGGTGCAGGTGGCGATCGCCTGGGTGCTGGCCAAGGGCCGCGCGCTCGGCGTGCAGATCGTGCCGCTGGTCGGCTCGCGCTCGCTGGCGCAGCTGGAGGGCGCGCTGGGGGCGCTGCGGCTGTCGCTGTCGGCGCAGGACATGGCCCGCATCGAGCAGGCCGTGCCGCGCGAAGCCGTGGCCGGCACGCGCTACGGCGAGGAACAGATGGCGTTTCTCGACAGCGAGCGCTGAGCCGGCAGTCTTGTCAGCGGGGGTTCCCGGCCAGCACCGACGGCGGCTGGGAAGCGGCCAGTGCCACCGCGTGCCGCGCCGCGGGCGCCGGGCGCGCCAGCATCTGGCGGATCGAGGCGAGGTAGCGGTCCCCGACTTCGCGCGTGGCGCGGTTGGCCTGCGCGCGCAGCGAGCGCCGCGGCGGCGGCGTGACGTTCAGGCTGCGGCAGATCGTGGACAGGTAGGGTTTGCGTTCCCCGGTCAGCCGCTGCGCTGCCGCCGCGAGGGCCGCGTCGCCGACCCGCGCGCGCAGCCACGCGAGGACCTGGCGGTCGTATTCGTTCTGGACCCGGACCAGATGCTCCATGATGGGCTCCTGAAATACTGTTCATGCATACAGTAACTGTAAATATATACAGTAATCGGGAGATTTCAAGGAACGGCGGATGCGGGGGAATGGATGTGGCTTATGAATAACCTGCCCGCCAATGCCGGCGCGGCGGCTGGTAGCCGGCCCGGGATTGCCCGGGCTGGACGGCGGTAGTGCCGGTTGCGGCAATGGGTGATGAGGGGAGGAAAGCGTGGCGGATGCCGCGCCGGACGGCCGGCGATCCGCCGCGATGAGACGGCGCCGGCCGGCCCGGACGCGGGCGATGTCGAGGGCGCTACGCCAGCTGGTTCATCAGCGTGTCCTGGGCGGACACCAGCCGGCGGCCGCGCCGGCGCCGGTAGCTGCCGTCCGGCTCCAGCTCCCAGGTATCGCGGTTGTCCTTGAGATAGCGCTTGAGGCCTTCCTCGATCACGCGCTTCTTGAGGGCCTTGTCCAGCACCGGGAAGCAGATCTCGACGCGGCGGAAGAAGTCGCGCTCCATCCAGTCGGCGCTGGACAGGCGCACGTCCTCGGCCTTGTCGTTGTAGAAATAGAAGATGCGCTCGTGCTCGAGGAAGCGGCCGAGCACGGAGCGCACCCGGATGTTCTCCGACAGCCCCGGCAGGCCGGGCCGCAGCGCGCAGGCGCCGCGCACGATCAGCTCGATCTTCACGCCGTCGCACGAAGCCTGGTACAGCGCCTCGATGATCTTCGGCTCCAGCAGCGCGTTCATCTTGGCGATGATCAGGCCCTTGCGGCCGGCCCTGGCGTGCCTGGCCTCGCGGCGGATGGCCTCGATCAGCGCCGCGTGCATGGTGAACGGCGACTGCCACAGGTGCGCGAGCGTGCCGGGATGGCCGAGCCCGGTCAGTTGCGAGAACACGTTGGCCACGTCGGCGGCGATGGCTTCCTTGCAGGTAAACAGGCCGATGTCGGTGAAGTTGCGGGCGGTCTGCGAATGGTAGTTGCCGGTGGAAAGATGCACGTAGCGGCGCAGCTTGCCGCCCTCGCGCCGCACCACCAGCGCCATCTTGGCGTGCGCCTTGTAGCCCACCACGCCGTACACCACGTGCGCGCCGGCTTCCTCGAGCTGCGCGGCCCAGTTCATGTTGGCTTCCTCGTCGAAGCGGGCCAGCAGCTCCACCACCACGCTGACTTCCTTGCCGCGCCGCGCCGCGCCGATCAGCGCGTCGAGCAGGGCCGAGTCGTTGCCGGCGCGGTACACCGTCTGCTTGATCGCCATCACGTCCGGGTCTTCGGCGGCCTGGCGGATGAAGTCCACCACGGGCGCGAACGACTGGTAGGGGTGGTGCAGCAGGATGTCGCCGTCGCGGATGGCGCGGAACATGTCGGTCTGCTCCTGCTGGAGCGCCTTCGGCAGGCCGGGCCGGCACGGCGGGTATTTGAGGTCGTCGCGCGCGACGCTGTCGGGCACCGGCAGCAGCCGCACGAGATTGACCGGCCCGTTGACGGCGAAGACCTCGGTCTCTTCCAGCCCGAACTGGCCTTGCAGGAAGCGCGTCATCTTGGGCGAGCAGTTGTCCGCCACCTCGAGGCGCACCGCGTCGCCCAGGTGCCGCTGCGGCAGCTCGCCCTGCAGCGCGTCGCGCAGGTTGCGCACTTCGTCCTCGTCGACGAACAGCTCGCTGTTGCGGGTGACGCGGAACTGGTAGCAGCCGCGCACGCGCATGCCGGGAAACAGCTCGCCCACGTGCGCATGCAGGATCGAAGACAGGAACACGAAGCCGTGCGGGCAGCCCGAGATCTTGCTTGGCAGCAGGATCACGCGCGGCAGCGCGCGCGGCGCCTGCACGATGGCGGCGCCGGCTTCGCGGCCGAAGGCGTCCTTGCCTTCGAGCTCCACGGCGAAATTCAGGCTCTTGTTGAGCACGCGCGGGAACGGGTGCGCCGGGTCGAGGCCGATCGGGGTGAGCATCGGCATCAGCTCGCGGAAAAAGAACTCGCGGATGTACTCGGCCTGCTCGGCGGACCAGTGCGGGCGCCGCAGGAAGCGGATGCCCTCGGCGGCCAGCTCCGGCACCAGCACGTCGTTGAACAGCCGGTATTGCTCCGCCACCAGCTTGCGCGCCCGCGCGCCGAGCAGCGCGTAGACCTGGCGCGGGTCCAGCCCGTCCGGGCCGGGCAGCGCGGACTGCAGCTTGATCTGCTCCTTGAGGCCGGCCACGCGGATCTCGTAGAACTCGTCGAGATTGCTGCTGAACACGCACAGGAAGCGCAGCCGCTCCAGCAGCGGGACCTCGGGGTCCGCGGCCTGGAGCAGCACGCGGTGGTTGAACTCCAGCTGGCTGGCGATGCGGTTCAGGAAGGTCTGCCGGGCATCGGCGCTGGCGAGGAAATCCGCGGGAGCGCCTTTTGCATCACTCGACGGCAAGGGGAGGGACGGGGCGGTCTGCAGTGGGACACCCGAGCCTTCGGCCATATTCGACTTCAATCCTTTTTCTTGTATGGGTCGCCACCGGCGGCGACACGATGGCCTGATAGTACCGCGTCGCGCGGCGCTTGAGGAGGGTGGCGCGGCGCTCGTGCCGCAGTCGCGCGGCGCCTGCATCGTGCCGGACCGGCGGCGGGAACGGCCGCGCCGGCTGCCGCGGGCGCGCGCCGCATTCATTCCATGCCGGGATAGGTTTATGAAAACCATTCGCTTGTGACGCGCGGCGGGCTGCGAATAGGATGCCCCCATCAAAACAGAACAGACGATGAGGAGACATGGCATGAAGAGATTCGCAGCCTTGCTGGTGGCATCGGCCGCGCTGGCCCACGCCGCTTTGGCGCAGGACGGGGAGGCCTATCCGGCCCGCCCGGTGAAACTGGTGGTGCCGTTCGGCGCCGGCAGCGCGTCCGACACCGCGGCGCGCATCGTCGCCGAGGCGGTGCGCGACAAGCTCGGCACCATCGTGGTGGACAACCGCCCCGGCGCCAACGGCATCATCGGCTCGGCCTACGTGGCCAAGGCCGCGCCCGACGGCTACACCCTGCTGCTGACCAGCAGCGCCACCCATTCCGGCATCGGCGCGCTGTACCGCCATCCCGGCTACGACCCGATCAGGGACTTCGTCCACATCACGCGCATCGCCACCATCCCGATGGTGCTGGTGACGCGCCCCGACGCGCCCTACAAGACCGCGAAGGAACTGGCCGCCCAGGCCCGCAAGGCGCCGCTGCGCTACGGCTACGGCAGCGGCTCCGCGCAGATCGCCGCGGCGACCTTCAGCATGGTGGCCGACGCGCCCTCCGAAGGCATTCCGTACAAGAGCCAGCCGCCCGCGGTCACGGACCTGATGGGCAGCCAGATCGACTACATGCTGGCGGACACCTCGGTGGTGACGAGCTTCCTCAAGGGCGGCAAGCTGGCCGGCCTGGCCATCTCCAGCCCGCGGCGCTCGCCCGACCTGCCCGGCATTCCCACCATGACGGAGGCCGGCTACAAGGACTTCGACCTCGTGGTCTGGGTCGGCCTGGCGGCGCCCGCGGGCACGCCCGCGAGCGTGACCGAGCGCTGGAACAAGGAAGTCGGCGCGGCCTTGTCCGACCCGCAGGTGAAGGAAAAGCTCGCCCGCCTGGGCATGGTGGCCAGCCCGAGCGGCATCAGGGAGCACGGCGCCTTCGCGCTGGCGCAGCGCGACATCTGGACGGCGCGCGCGGCCAGGGCGGGAGTCGAGCAGCAATGACGCAGCCGTTCAGCCAGCCGGCGCCGCTCGAAGGGGTGCGCGTGCTCGACCTGACCTCGGTCGTGATGGGGCCGGTATGCACCCAGATCCTGGCCGACTACGGCGCCGAGGTGGTCAAGGTGGAGCCGCCCGAGGGCGACGTGATGCGCCATGCGGGAGCCAAGCGCGCGCCGGGCATGGGCGCCATGTTCCTGCACGCCAACCAGGGCAAGCGCTCGGTGGTGCTCGACCTCAAGCGCGCGCAGGACCAGGACGCGCTGCGCGCCATGCTGCCCGGCTTCGACGTGTTCATCCACAACGTGCGCCCGCAGGCGATGCGCCGCCTGGGCCTGGACGAAGCCGCGGTGCGGCGCCTGCATCCGTCGGTCGTTCACGTCGAGCTGACCGGCTACGCCGCCGACGGCCCCTACGAGGGCCGCGCCGCGTACGACGACATCATCCAGGCGCAGACCGGCCTGGCCGAGCTGTTCGCGCGCCAGTCGGGCGGCGCGCCGATGTACGTGCCGACCCTGATCGCCGACCGCGTCACCGGCCTGACCGCGGCGCATGCCACGCTGGCCGCGCTCTATCGCCGCCGGCAGACGGGGCAGGGCGAATCCGTGAAGGTCTCGATGTTCGAGACCGTGGCCGCGTTCGTGCTGGGCGACCACCTCGGCGGCGCGAGCTTCCTGCCGCCGGCCGGCCCGATGGGCTACAGCCGGCTGCTGACGCCGCACCGGCGCCCCTACCGCACGCTGGACGGCCACATCGCCGCGGTGGTGTACAACGACAAGCACTGGCGCGCGTTCTTCGCGGCCATCGGCGACCTCGCCGCGTTCGAGGCCGACGCGCGCTTCCAGACCGCCGCCGCGCGCGCCGAGAACTACGACGCCATCTACGGCTACCTGGCCGGGGTGCTGGCCACGCGCACCAGCGCCGACTGGCTGGCGCTGCTGGCGGCGGCCGACATCCCGTGCAGCCCGGTCAACCGCGTCGAAGACCTGCTCGACGACCCGCACCTGCGCGCCATCGGCTTCTTCGAGGAAGACACCGGCGGGGCCGCGCACGGCACGCGCCGCATCGCCGCGCGCTTCCGCTCGCCCGCGGCATCCACGGCATCCGCGCGTGGCGGCGCCGCGGCGCCCGAGCTTGGCGCGCACACAGCACAAGCCGCGCAAGCCGTGCCGCGCGGGCAGATCGAGCCGGCGGACCGCTGAATCCAACCATCATCCGGGAATTCCCCTCATGCAGACGCTTCACCATGTCACGCTCGCCACGTCCGCGCAGGGCGTCGCCACCATCCAGATCGCCAACGGCACCTCGCTCAACATCCTCGACTCCGACACCATCGTCGAGCTGACCCGCCTGCTGCGCACGCTGGCGCGCGACCCACAGGTGCGCGCGCTGGTGATCCGCGGCAGCGGCGACAAGGCCTTCATCGGCGGCGCCAACATCAAGGAACTGGCCCGGCTCGATCCCGACACCGCGGTGGCCTTCATCACGCGCCTGCACGACCTGTGCGAAGCGGTGCGCGACTTTCCGGTGCCGACCTTCGCGCGCCTGGCCGGCTGGTGCATGGGCGGCGGCATGGAGCTGGCGGCGGCCTGCGACATCCGCGTGGGATCGACCGCGGCGCATTTTTCCATGCCCGAGGTGCGCATCGGCATCCCCTCGGTGATCCACGCCAACCTGCTGCCGCGCCTGATCGGCGAAGGCAACACGCGCTGGCTGCTGCTGTCCGGCGCCGCCATCGACGCGGCCAGGGCGCACGCGTGGGGCTTCCTCAACGAGCTGGCCGAGCCCGACGCGCTCGACGCCGCCATCGCGCACGCGGTGGGCGAGATCCTCGAATGCGGCCCGGCCGCCGTGCGTGCGCAGAAGGCGCTGCTGCGCGGCTGGGAGAATCCGGCGCTCGAGCGCGGCCTGAAGGACAGCATCGCCATGTTCGGCGCGGTCTACGAAGGCGCGGAGCCGGATCAGTACATGCAGCGCTTCCTCAACCGCAAGCGCCCGGCGTGAGCCGGCGCGGGGTTCTCTTGTAAGATCGGGGGCGCCGGGCGGCGCCCTCGCGGCGGCGGTCCGGCCGCAGGGCGCCATCCGGCGCTTTCGCACACGGCCGCGCCATCATGAACCTGACGATCCGGGAGTTCCGCGTTTTCCGCGTGGTGTACGAACTGCGCAGCTTCAGCGCCGCCTCCGAAGCGGTGCACATGACGCAGTCCGCGGTCAGCAAGCTCTGCCAGGAAATGGAGGCCAAGGTCGGGCACCGCCTGTTCGAGCGCTCCACCCGCAAGGTGGAGCCCACCATGCTGGCCGACCACCTCTACGGCTATGCGTGCGAGATCCTCGGCACGATGGACGCCGCCGAGCGCAGCCTCAACGGGCTGCTGAGCCTGGAACAGGGCGAGGTCCGCGTGGCGGCCTCGCCGATGATGACGCAGGGCCTGCTGACCGGCCCGGTCAGCCGCTTCCACGCGGCGCACCCGGGCGTGCGCATCGGGCTGCACGAACTCTCCACCGACGAGACCATCGACTACGTGGTCAACGGCAAGGCGGACTTCGGCCTGGTGTCGATCGAGCAGACCCATCCCAAGCTCGCCATCGAGCGGCTCTACGACGAGTCCATGTACGCCATCTGCGCCAGGGACCATGAACTGGCGAAGAAAAAGCGCGTCTCCTGGGACGCGCTCAGCGCCTATCCGCACGTCTCCATGCATCCGTCCTTCAGCGTGCGCCGCACCGTCGACCGCGTGTACGGACAGAAGGGGCTGGGCTACGTGTCCGTGATCGAGGTCGGCACCGTCCTCTCCGTGCTGGGGATGGTGAAGGCCGGCGTCGGTGTGGCGGTGCTGCCCGGCTACGTGATGAGCTTCGTGTCGGACATCGGGCTGGCCTCGGTGTTGCTGCCGGCGGCCGACTACAGCCACCCGATCTCGCTGATCCGCCGCTGGAACGCCCGCCCGTCGACCGCGGCCGAGGCGCTGATCGCGCTGCTGAAGGAAGCGATCGCGCCGGGGTAGGCGTGCGTCCTTGCTCAGGCCCGATGCGCCCCGTCGCGGCAGGCCGGCACCTCGATCTCGAATCAGCGCGCTCCCTCGATGCCGCCGCCGGCCCGCCGGGCGGCGATGAAATACAGCAGCGCGCTGGCGGCCGCGGCGGCGGTGCCGACGATGGCCAGGGCGATCGCCAGTCCGGCCTTCGGATGGCCCAGCCCTTCGTTGATGGCGCCCACCGCGAACGGTCCCAGCCCGCCGCTGATGGCGTTGGTCAGGAACACCAGCAACGCCACCGCGCGGCCGCGCATGCGGTTGGGAATGGCGATCTGCAGCGGCACCGGCGCCAGCGCCATGACGATGCTGGCGGCATACGCGCACAGGCCGTACAGCGCCAGCGACAGCCACATCGCCGGCGCGAGCGGCGCCGCGCAGGCGGCGGGCACCAGCAGGGCGGCCGCGCCGCAGGCGATGCGCAGCACCTTGCGCAGCGCGTCGCGGTCGTCGACCTTGCCCACGAACAGGCTCGCGCTGACGACGCCCGCCATGCCGCCGATCATGTAGACCGGGCCGGTCAGCTTGCCGACCGCGCTGGCGGACAGGCCGAAGCTGCGGATCAGCAGGGTCGGGAACCACGCGGCGTGGGAGTAGAACAGCAGGATGAGCGCGACGTAGCCGAAGAAATAGGGCAGGCAGAAGCGGTTGCGCACGAACAGCTCGCGCAGGACTTCGCCGATCGGCGGCGCGGCCCCGGCGGCGCCTTGCGCGGCCGGCAGCCCGCGCCGCGCCGGCTCGCGGATCGTCGCCAGCACCAGCGCCGCGAGCGCCAGGCCGGGCAGCCCGACCAGGAAGAAGACCACCTGCCACGGCTGCAGGCCCTGCCTGGCCAGCCAGCCGGCCATCGCGGGCTGGTCCATCCAGCCCAGCAGCGCGCCGCCGCCGAGCAGGGCGACGCCGCCGCCGATGTAGGGCCCGAGCATGAACACGCTGCTGGCGCGCGTGACCTTGCGCGGCGGGAACATGTCACTGAAGATGGACAGCGCGGCCGGGCTCAGCGCGGCTTCGGCGATGGCCGTGCCGGCGCGCCAGACCAACAGTTCGCCGAAGCTGCCGGCGGTGCCGCACATGGCCGTGGAGATGGCCCAGATGGCGACGCAGGCCGCACTCAGGCGCACGCGGTTGGAGCGGTCCACCAGCCGCGCCACGAACACGCCGGCGGTGGCATAGCAGAGCGTGAAGGTCGCGCCCTGCAGCAGGCCGATCTGGGTGTCGCTGAGCAGCAGCGATGCCTTGAGCGGCTGCACCAGGATGCTGACGACCTGCCGGTCGATATAGGAAAAGGCAAAGCACACGAAGAACATGAATACGATGTATCCATGCGAGAACGCGGTGCCGGTGTCTTCGATCACCGGCGCGTCGGCGCCGGGCGCGCCGGCTTGCAGGGCCGGCGCGGCTTCGGGGGCGGAGTGCATGAAGGTTTCCTCGTAAGGGCGGAGGGCGGGCCGGCGCGCGTCAGGGAAGGCGCGCCGGTCCCGGCGAGGCTGTCGGCTACAGCGTGGCGGGGGCGGCCAGCAGGGCGATGCAGTCGCCGGGCTCGACGCCGGCGAAGCTGCGCGCGCACACCACCATGCCGGCGCCGCCGAAATGCAGTTCGCGCGGCGGCTCCCACGGCGCGTAGGGATCGAACAGCCGCCCGGCCAGTTCGCCGGCGGCCACCTGCTGCCCCAGCGTGAAGCAGGGTTCGAACACGCCGTGGCGCGGCGCGAACAGGTAGTGCCGGGTGCCGTCCACGGCGATGAAGCGCGTGTCGTGGCGCGGCGGCGGCGGGTTGTCGCCGCGCGTCAGGCCGGTGGCGTGGAGCACGCGGCGCAGCCCGTCCTCGACGATGGCGAGACCTTCCACATTGCAGCTGCCGAAGCCGCCGAACTCGCCGCACAGGAACAAGGTGCCGTGGCGCTCGGCCGCCGCGCCGTAGGTCCGGTCCTCGCCGAGCAGGTCCATGATCATGGTGTGGGGCGCGGCGAACGCATTGACCAGCTTCAGGTACTCGGCGCGGCGCGCCGGGTCGGGCGGCAGCGCGGCCAGCAGCGTGGGCATGTGGTTGAACGAGGCGCCGCCGGCGTGCAGGTCGAGCACCACGTCGGCGCGCGGAAAGAGCTCGGTGTCCACGTAGTGCGCGATCATCGCCGTGACCGAGCCGTTGCGCTCGCCGGGAAACATCCGGTTCAGGTTGCCGCGGTCGATCGGCGAGGTGCGCGAGCCGTTCAGGAACGCCGGGAAGTTCAGCGCCGGGATCACGATCAGCCGGCCCTCGATCCGCATGGCGGGCATGCGCTGCAGCAGCTTCATCAGCGCCAGCGGGCCTTCGTATTCGTCGCCGTGGTTGCCGCCGGTCAGCAGCACCGTCGGCCCCGTGCCCTGCTTGAGCACGGCGACCGGCGCGGGAATGTGGCCGTAGGCGGAGCGGTCGTGCGAATAGGGGATGCGCAGCACGCCGGTCTGGAAACCCTCGCGCTCGTAGTCGATCCCGGTCGAGATCAGTGTTTTCCTGGAAGGGGTGTGGTCGTTCGGTCGGCCTGGCATGCCTTGTCTCCGGTGGGGGATCGGGCGCGGCCGGTTGGCGTCTGGAGGGGGCGGCCGCGCTGCATGTCATATTGATGACCGCGGCGGTCGACGACAAATGCCGTTTTCTGGCGCAGGCGATGCCTTCCAGGCATCAGCCCGGCGCGGCGCCGGCCTGTCGCATCGCTTCGACGGTCTGGATGAAGCGCGCAAGCGCGGGCGCGGGCGCATCGGCCTTGTGCGCGAACACGAGCGGCATCGGGATCGACAGGTCCGTGAACGCGGCGAAGCGGCACAGCGCGGGCGGGCGGCCGAGGTTGGCCGAATTGACGATGGCCGCGCCGACGCCGGCGCAGACCAGCGACAGCATGGCGGCCTCGGTCGAGACCTCCTGCACCACGTTGAGCGTGATGCCGCACGCCTGGCAGGCGCCGATCAGACGGTCGTAGTAGAGCGGATACGTGGCGCGCGGGAAGGTCACGAACGGCCAGTCCGCGATCTGGCGCAGCGCCACGCCGGGCAGCCCCGGCCGGGCGCGGGCGGTTTCCTGCGCCGGCAGGGGCCAGGCGAGCGGCGCGGCCAGCATGACGTCGTTCGTCGTCAGCGGCAGCGTGCCGAGCGGTTCGGCGAGCGGTCCGTACTGGTAGATGAAGCCGCCGTCGAGCGTGCCCGCGCGGATCTCGTCGAGCTGCAGCGGCGTGTTCATCGGCACCAGCTCGATGCGCACGTCGGGCACCTCTTCCTGGAAGCGGCGGAAGACGTGCGGCACGATGCCGTCCCAGCCGCTGTTCTCGACGAAGCCCAGGCGCAGGTAGCCTTGCACGCCGGCCGAGATGCGCTGCGCGCCGCGCGCGGCCACGTCGAGCTGGTTGAGCGCCGCGCGCGCATCGCGCAGGTAGGCCTGGCCGGCCGAGGTCAGCCTGAGGCCGCGCGGCGTGCGCTCGAATAGCGCGAAGCCGAGCTCCTCCTCCAGGTCGTGGATCTGGCGCGAGATGGCGGGCTGCGTGACGTGGACATGCTCCGCCGCCACGCGAATGCTCTCGTGTTCGGCCACGGCGATGAAATAGCGCAGATGTCGTAGTTCCACAGACTTACCCGTTGTTGAGTTGCGCCGGCGGCGGCCGGTCCACGGCAAACATGCCACAAAGCGCCGGCCCCGGAAAGGCGGGGCCGCGCGGCGCGGCGCATGTCCGGCGGGCATCGGCGGCCGGCGCACGCTGCCTGACGCGGGGCGCGGCCGGCAAGCCGACGACGGAACCGGAGGCATATGGTTGCGTTGCCATGCCGGCGCCGCGTTCAGCGCTGCGCGCCCGCCGCCGCCCGTTCGAGCCGCGGCACGAGGAAGTCGATGAACGCGCGCAGCTTGGGCGGCTGCACGCGCCCGCGCGGGAACACGGCGTGCAGGTCCGGGCAGCGCCCGAGCCAGCCCGGTAGCACCGGCACCACCAGCCCCTGTCTGGCATGCCGCGCCATGATGAGGTCGGTTGCCATCATCAGGCCCGCGCCGTCGAACAGCGGCGCCTTGAGCGCCTCCGGGTCGTCGGCCTCGATCACGGGGCGGATCGGGTAGTCGACGAGCTTTCCGGCCGCGTCCGCGCGGCGCATCGGCCAGGCATGGCCGCCGGTGCGCCGAGCCACGCGCGTGGACAGCGCCGCGTGCTCGCGCAGCGCATCCGGATGGGCCGGCGCGCCGTGCCGCGCGAGATAGGCGGGGCTGGCGTAGATGCGGTTCGGGAAGGTCGCGAGCCGGCGCGCCGCCATCGACGAATCCGGCAGGTCGCCCATGCGCAGGGCGAGGTCGATTTCCTCGCCGACCAGATCGAGCGTGCGGTGGCTGAGCACGAGGTCGATCTGCACGTCCGGGCAGCCGGCGCGGAATTCCGCCAGCAGCGGGCCGAGCAGGCTGACCGACAGCGAATACGACGCCGTGATGCGCAGCGTGCCGCGCGGTGCGCCGTGCAACTGGCCCACCGCGGCATCGGCGTTGGCCAGCATGGCGGGAATGGCGCGGCAGGATTCGTAATAGAGCGTGCCGGCCTCCGTCAGGCCGAGGCGGCGCGTGGTCCGGTGCAGGAGCTGCGCGCCGAGCCGCTGCTCGAGCTCGCGCAGCTTGCGGCTGACCGTGGTCTTGGGCAGGTCCAGCGCGGCTGCGGCTGCGGTGAAGCTCCCGGCTTCCACGACCTTGAGGAAGACCAGGGTGTCGTTCATGTCGGGCATGGTCGGGGCGGCGCGCGGCGTGGCAGGAGCGATGGCGGGTGACGCCGATTATGCCATCGGCGGCACAATGATTGCCGGAAACGACGACTTATCGCGGTGGCGGACCGTTGTTATCGTTCCATTCATCGCCGATTCGGCACCAATATCAGATCCAGTGCGGCGCCTGACGAAGAGGCCGCCGCATAACCGGAACGAGACCCGCCATGCATTTCTCCCGCTTCCTGCTGCTTGCCACCGCTTCCATGTCCGTCCTCGCCGCCAGCCCCGCCGGCGCCGACGTGGCGCCTTCGCCGGACAAGCCGGCCAGCCCGGGATGGGTGGCGCGCCAGGCCCCCGGTTTCTATCGCTTCGCGCTCGGCGCGTTTCGCGTCACGGTGCTGTCCGACGGCACCGCGCCGCGCGACGTGCCGGCCATCACGAGCGACCCGCAAGCCGTGCGCGCGGCGTTCGCGGCCGCCCACCAGGCCTTGCCGGTCGAGATCTCCGTGAACTGCTTCCTGATCGATACCGGCGAGCGCCGCATCCTCGTCGACACCGGCGCCGGCGAACTGTTCGGGCCGCTGACGGGCCGCCTCGTCGACAACCTGCGCGCCGCCGGCTACGAACCCGGCGACATCGACGACATCCTGCTGACGCACATCCACGGCGACCATTCCGGCGGCCTCAGCATCGGCGGGCGGCGGGTGTTTCCGAATGCCGTGGTGCACGTGGACCAGCGCGACCCGGCCCTGTGGCTCAGCGCCGAGGCCGAGGCCCGCGCGCCGGCGGCGGCCCGCACGACCTTCCGCCAGTCGCACCAGACCGTGGACCCGTACGTGGCGGCCGGCAGGCTGCGCACCTTCGATGGCGCCACCCAGTTGTTTCCGGGCGTGCGTTCGGTGCCGCTGTACGGCCACACGCCCGGCATGAACGGCTATTTCATCGAGAGCCAGGGCCAGCGGCTATTGCTGTGGGGCGACATCATCCACGCCAGCGAGGCGCAGTTCCGCGATCCCGGCATCACCATCGACTACGACGTCGACCGCGCCGGCGCCGCGGCGGCG
>NZ_AQPL01000035.1:0-16615 GCF_000395345.1 Cupriavidus sp. WS
GGCGCGCCGCCGCATTCTGGCCGACGCGGCCAGGGAGGGCTTCATGGTCGGCGGCGCGCACGTGTCATTTCCGGGGATCGGCCATGTGCGGGCCGAGCGGAGTGGTTTCAGTTGGGTGCCGGCTCCCTATAGCGTGACGCTCAAGGAGTGACAAAATGGGATCGTCGGCGATGGAGAGCATTAGAAGTAATGCAATCTTCACTTCGTTGCTTTCCTACATACGTACTATCACCTAATGCTGCGTTGCGACATTCCTTTTGCTACAATTAGGGAAAACCCGATGCGGGTTATCCCTTAAGGAGTGAATCATGACCAAGCAATCCGATATCAAGATGACCGACCAACTGGAACGCGAACTGATCGAACGCGAACTCGGCCCGCGCAGCCCCGGTTTCGTCGACGACGTGAAGAGCGCCGTCGCCGCCGTGCAGCGCGTCTTCGGCCGTCTGCAAAGCCAGGCACGCAAGGCAAAGATCGCCTACGCCAACGGCTGATCGCGGCAGTCGCGATCGTCGTCGGGAGCCAGCGGCTGTCGCTGCGCCCGGTAGTTAGTCTGAAGTCTGTTGTTTGCGATCGTCGGCGGTGTGGATAGTCGATCGTCGCTTGATGGCTGAGTTGTCGATCAGCTAGCTTTGTAGTGCTTTGCAGTATCGGTTTGACGGCCATGCGGCCGCGGCTTTGCGGATCGTGCCGAGGCACGGATCAATGCGGGCGCGGGCATCGGCGCCGTCGGACCCGGCGCGGACATTCCGCGCGGCAAGACCGGCCAACGCGTCGCTCGGGTGAGCGCAGCGCTTCTGGCCGGTTTTTTTATTTCGGGCCGCGTTTTATTTCGGGCCGAGTCGGCGCGGACTTCGCCGACCGCTTATATTTGACGCTCATTGCATCGGCAGCATCGCAGGCGGGAGGGCGCCCTGAATGGACAAGTCGAAATACGCGGCCTACGAGCCTGCCGCTCCGTACTTCAACCTGGTGCGCGAGGCGCTGGGGGATCTGGTCGAGGGCGAGCACTTTTTCGACGTCATGACGAATGACACCGTCTACGAAGTGCTTTACGACATTCCCGGCTGGCCTCGCGTCATCCGGGGGCGGACCGACCTGATGGCCGCCTTCCGGGGCTACGCCGAACATATCGAACTTCAGTCCGCCGACAAGCTGATCGTGCACAAGGCCGATGACGGCCATGCCGTCGTCATCGAATACGAGGTGCACGGCGTGATTCTCGCGACGGGCGTGAAATACGACAACCGGTTCTGCTCGATCATCGCCATCGAGAATCGGAAGATCGGGCACTGGCGGGACTACATGGATTCCCTGGCGGCCTGGAACGCGTTGACCGCGGCGCGCTGACCGGCCCGGTTTCCCGGGCCGGCGCAGCCGCCGCAATCCTCTGCGGCGCGGCCGCTCAGAGGCCGACGCGCGCCTCGCTCAGCGCCCACAGGCGATCCGCCGCGGCCGGGTCGACCGCGTAGGCCATCACGCCGGCGAGCCGCATGGCGTCGCGCATGTCCATGCTTTCGGGTTTCCCGTCCATGATGCTCGCCACTTCGACGTTTTCGCAGTAGACGCCGCCCATGCCGTCGAGCCGCGGGCTGGTCGCGCACCAGACGCTGGTCGCCGCGCCTTGCTCGACGGTCTTCAGTTGCCGCGACGGGTCGCGCACCGGGTTGCCGTTCGCGTCGAGCACGCCGGCGGCGATCAGTTGCTCGCGCGAGATGTATTTGCCGAGGCCGGTGTCGACGATGGCGCCCGGGTGCAGCGAGAAGGCGCGGATGCCCTCGCCGCGGTAGCGCGCGTCCAGCGCCACCGCGAACAGGACGTTGGCCGTCTTCGACTGGCCGTAGGCCGACCACGGATCGTAGGGGCGGCGCTCGTAGTCGGGGTCGTCGAACACCACCGGCGAATAACGGTGGCCGAGCGAGGATACCGACACCACGCGCGCGCCCCTGGCCTGGCGCAGCGCGGGCAGCAGCCGCGCGGTGAGCTGGAAGTGGCCGAGGTGGTTGGTGGCGAACTGGGATTCGTAGCCGCGCGCGTCGCGGGTCAGCGTCGGCACGGCCATGATGCCGGCGCTGTTGACGAGGATGTGCAGCGGCTGCCCGGCGGCGAGGAAGCGGGCGGCGAACGCGTCGATCGAGGCCGGATCGAGCAGGTCCATCGGTTCCACTTCGACATCGATGCCGGACAGCGCCGTCCGCGCCCGTTCCACGTCGCGGGCGGGCACGATGACGCGCGCGCCGGCCGCGCGCAGCACGCGCGCGGTCTCGCGGCCAAGGCCGGAATAGCCGCCGGTCACGATCGCGGTCTTGCCGGCGAGGTCGATGCCGGCGATGACTTCGCTGGCGGTGGAGGCGGCGCCGAAGCCGGAGCCGATCGGTTGTTGCGGGGTAAGCATGGTGTCCTTTCGGGAATGGAGGTGTAGCGGCAGTGTAGGCGTGGCGGCCTGTACGATGAATGCTTTAGAATCCCGAATACTTTCGTATTCGTTCAGAAATAATGACCGACCTGCTTTCCGACATCCTCAAGCTCGCCGACGCGCAGCCCGCCGTGGCCGGCGGTTTCTCCGCGGGCGGGGCGTGGGCGATCCGCTTCCCGCAGCCGGACAAGCTCAAGTTCTTCGCCTTGCTCAAGGGTGGCTGCTGGCTGCGCATCGACGGCGTGGCCGAGCCGGTGCGGGCGGAGCAGGGGGACGTGTTCCTGCTGTCCGGGCAGCGCGCCTTCGTGCTGGCCAGCGACCCGGACCTGGCGCCGCTCGACGCGGTCGGCCTCTTCACCGGCTGCGACAGCAAGACGGCGAAGCTCGGCGACGGCAACGACTGCGTGCAGATCGGCGGCCATGTCCGCCTGGACCCGGTCAACGGCGCGTGGCTGGCCGAGGCGCTGCCGCCGCTGATCCATATCCGGGCCGCGTCGCCGCAGGCGGCGGTGCTGCAATGGCTGCTCGACCAGATGGTGCGGGAGCTGGCGGCGGAGCGTCCCGGCAACCGTCTCGCGTCGGCCTATCTGGCGCAACTGATGTTCGTGCAGATGCTGCGCGTGCACCTCGATACCTCCGACCATCTCGACGGCGGCTGGCTGCGCGCCATCGGCGACAGGCGGCTCGCGCCGGTCCTGCAGCTGATGCATGGCGAGCCCGGCCGGGCATGGCGGCTGGAAGAACTGGCCGGCGCGGCGGCGATGTCCCGCACCGCGTTCGCCACGCACTTCAAGGCGGTGGCCGGCACGGCGCCGCTGGCGTGGCTGACCGAATGGCGCATGCGCCTGGCGCGGCGGGCGCTGCGCGACGAGAGCACACCGATCGCCGTGCTCGCCGCGCGTTTCGGCTACGCATCCGAGAGCGCTTTCAGCAATGCCTTCAAGCGCGTGACCGGCGATTCCCCGCGGCATTACCGGCGCGCGGGCAGGGCGTGTTGAAGGTGGCGAGGGATGGCGCAGAGGCGGCCGCGCGAGTGTGCTGCGCGCGCCGGGCGCGGTCAGGGGAAGCCTGTTGTGGGTCAAGCCGGATTCCAGGACCAGCCATATCCAGCCATTCCAGCCATATCGCCCGGCCGGCCAAAGCGCTGCCTAGTGGGACGATACGTAGCCCGAACCCGGATGCGCCGGCGGCACGGCGAAGCTCGCCTTCATCCGGCGCACTTCCATCGCCGGGGTCAGGCCGAACAGGCGCTTGAACTCGCGGTTGAATTGCGACGTGCTCTCGTAGCCCACCGCGTGGCAGGCGGCCGCGGCGGTCATGCCTTCCCGGACCATCAGCATCCTGGCCTGATGCAGCCTCGTCGATTTCACGTATTGCATGGGCGAGGTCCGGGTGACGGCCTTGAAGTGACTGTGGAAGGTCGGCACGCTCATGCCGGCTTCCCGCGCCAACTGCGTCAGGTCGAGTTTGCCCGCGTAGCCGGCATGGATGCGCCGCAGCGCCTTGCCGATCTTGCCGAACTGCCCCTGCAACGCCAGCGCCGCGCGCATGGCCTGTCCCTGCGGGCCGGTCAGCACCCGGAAATACACTTCCCGCACCGCGGCCGGACCAAGGACCGCGGCTTCCAGGGGGCGGCTCAACACCGCCAGCAGGCGCTGCAGCGACGCCCGCATGGCTGCGTCCATCGGGCTGGACATCATGCTCCGCGGCGCCTGGGCCGGCTCGGCCAGGCCGGTGCGGTCGATCTGGAGCATCAGTTCGGCCGCGGCCTGGAAATCCAGGTGCATATAGACGGCCAGCAGCGGCCTGGCCGGCGTGGCATCCGTCTGCATGGTGAAGGGCACCGGCACCGAGACCGCCAGGTAATGCTGCTCGTCGTACAGGTAGACCTCATCGCCAAAGTAGCCCCGCTTGGTCCCCTGGCAGACGAGGACGAGGCCGGGGTCGTACAAGACCGGAGTGTTCAGCAAGGGCCGGTCCGAGCGCAGGATGCGCACGTCCGGCAGCGCGGTCAGGTTATATCCCTCTTGCGGGGCCAGGGCGCGAAGCAAAGGGATCATGCCGGCCCCCGATGGGGCATGTGTGGCAACGTTCCGGATCATAGTAATAGGCAATAAAACCAGAAAAATCGATCTGTCGTGGGAAGTTCGATCTGAATATTATGCACTTCTGACTGGATCTTCAGGAGTGCATACCGTGTCATCCCCCAAGACTTTCCTCATCACCGGCGTCAGCAGCGGCTTCGGCCGTGCCCTGGCCCGGGAGGCGCTGTCCGCCGGCCATCGCGTGGTCGGCACCGTCCGCAGCGCCGAAGCGAAGCAATCGTTCGAGGCTCTCGATCCGGCCTGGGCCTTCGGGCGCGTGCTGGACGTGACCGACTTCGACGCCATCGACGGCGCGGTGGCCGGCATCGAGGCGGAGATCGGCCCGATCGACGTGTTGGTCAACAACGCCGGCTACGGCCACGAAGGGGTGATGGAGGAGTCGCCGCTATCCGAAATGCGCCGTCAGTTCGATGTGAACGTGTTCGGCGCCGTGGCCATGATGAAGGCGGTGCTGCCCTGCATGCGGGAACGCCGGCGCGGGCACATCATCAACATCACCTCGATGGGCGGCTTCATCACCATGCCGGGCATTGCCTACTACTGCGGCAGCAAATTCGCCCTGGAAGGCATCTCCGAAGCCGTGGGCAAAGAGGTGAAGGACTTCGGCATCGCCGTGACGGCCGTTGCTCCCGGCTCGTTCCGCACGGACTGGGCCGGCCGCTCCATGATCCGCACGCCCCGGTCCATTCCCGACTATGACGCGCTGTTCGATCCGGTCCGCCAGGCCCGCGAAGAAAAAAGCGGCAAGCAGCTCGGTGATCCCGCCAAGGCAGCGCAAGCCATGCTGCGCATCGTCGATAGCGCGGCGGCGCCGGCCCACCTGCTGCTGGGCAGCGATGCGCTGGGACTGGTACGCCAGAAGCTGGCCGTTATGGCAGCCGGGATGGACGAGTGGGAAACGGTGACGCGCTCCACGGATGCCTGAACGCCGGGCGCTGGCGGCATACCCGCATCGGCATCGCCTAGGGAATCCACAGCGCCGCGCGGCGCAGATTGGACCTTACCACCAGCCGGTGAAAAGGCCGGATGGCCGTCAGGTAAGCGTGGCCCAGCCGGTTATGGCAATGCACGACCGTCGTCGCCACGAGCTGGTGTCCCTTGCCGCCGGGCAAGGCGCGCAGCAGCAACGACAAGCGAAAGTCCAGGTGGTGGTCGTCCTCCCCCATCACGATCTCGCTGGGGGAGCGCGACTGCACCCGAAAGAAGTCCACATATTCCCCGGGACGCGCCTGAGCCGACTGGCGCAAGGCGAGGGTCGTCTTCAGCCCCAGCCCGCGCACGGCGGTATCGCGCATCGCGAGCAGCGCAGCGATCCAGCGAGGCGGGTGGGTCAGGGCCGCGGCGGCCCATCCGTCCAGGTCGAGCGGGCTGCCCGCGGGCAGGGTGACAGCAAAGGCGTCCGCGAGATCGGCCTCGCCGAAGCGCGCCGCCAGCGTGCTCTCTTGCGGCAGCCGGACAGCGGTGACGTGCAGATTGGTTTTCATGGGATCGGATCAATGTGCCGTTGCCATCGGTGTCTTGTCGGGCACGACTTCTCGCGGCAACCACGGTTCGCGTTCTACCACGCGGCGATCCGGGAGCCCAGCCCTGATCGCGGGCAGTCGCTCCGGTTCGGCGTCGACGGCCCCGGCATCGTTCGCCTCGCGGACCCGCATTGCTGCCGGCGGGTTTGGCCGGAAATGGATTCCCGCAGCCTGCCGCTCCGATTGGCGCGGTGAAGTGCAGACCGCGCGGTCTGGCCGCGTCGCCGCCTTTTCGCCTTTTCCCGCCGCGCGGGTCGAGCGGCCGTGGCCCGCCGATTGAGGTTGACTCCTGCTTCGTGGAATGTAGTATGTGATATATCAAAAAAATCATTCCATCCATCAGGCAGCGGGAGACGACAGCATGAAAATCTGTATCTATGGCGCCGGCGCGATCGGCGGTTATCTTGGCGCGCAGCTCGCGCTGGCGGGCGCGGAGGTCAGCCTGGTGGCGCGCGGGCCGCACCTGGCGGCCATGCAGGCCGGCGGCCTGCGCCTGCGGATCGACGGCGAGGAGCGGGTGGCGCGCGTGCGCTGCACCAGCGATCCCGCCGAACTGGGGCCGCAGGACTACGTGTTCATCACGCTGAAGGCGCACTCGGTACCCGGTGTGGTCGACCTCATGCAGCCGCTGCTGGGGCCGGGCACGGCGATCGTGACCGGCGTCAACGGCATTCCCTACTGGTATTTCCACCGGCACGGCGGGCCGCTGGCCGGCACCACGCTGCAGAGCGTGGACCCCGGCGGGCGCCAGTGGCACGGGTTCGGGCCGGAGCGGGCCATCGGCTGCGTGCTCTATCCCGCCGCCGAAATCGTCGAGCCCGGCGTGATCCGCCATGTCTACGGCAAGAAATTCCCGCTCGGCGAGCCCGATGGCAGCCGGTCCGCGCGCGTGGCGCACCTGAGCGAGATGATGGTGGCGGCCGGGCTGGAAGCGCCCATCCGCGACAATATCCGCGACGAGATCTGGCTCAAGCTGTGGGGCAACCTGTGCTTCAACCCGATCAGCGCGCTGACGCATGCCACGCTCGACATCATCACCGCCGACCCGGCCACGCGGGCCTTGTCGCGCGCCATGATGCTGGAAGCCAAGGACATCGCCGAGCGCTTCGGCGTGCATTTCCGCGTCGACGTGGAGCGGCGCATCGACGGCGCCGGCGCGGTCGGCGCGCACAAGACCTCGATGCTGCAGGACCTGGAGGCGGGGCGCGCGATGGAAATCGACCCGCTGCTCACGGTGGTGCAGGAAATGGGGCGGCTGGTCGGCCAGCCGACGCCGATGGTCGACGCCGTGCTGGGCCTCATCAAGCAGCGCGAGCGGATGGCGCAGTCGGCCCTGGCGCAGGCGGCCTAGCGTGGCCGCGCCGCGTGGGCGGCAAGACGGATAGCGGAGGCCGGCCATGCGGGCCATGCAAGGTATGAAGACGGGTGGCGGCCATGTGATATACCATATATGCAACTCGGCCGCCGCCGTCCAAATGTGGCTGAATTTATGCCAATTGTGCATTTTTCTATGCATTCCGCGCATGCCATGCGGCTTTTGGTAAGCTAGGCGGCAAGCCGCCGGCGCCGCTTTCCGAGGGCGCCGCGGTGCTGGTATCAATATGAGCCCATCCATGTCTGCGCAAAGCCAATCCGCTGAACAGCCCGCCGGGCTGACCCTGTCCCTCCAGCCCATCAACGCGGGCGCCAGCCTGCGCGACCAGGCCTACGCCATGCTGCGCCAGGCCATCGCCGACGCCGACATCTACCAGTCGGACGAGGAAATCCGGCTCGACGAGCGCGTCCTGAGCGAAGCGCTCGGCGTGAGCCGCACGCCGATCCGCGAGGCCATGACGCTGCTGGAACAGGAGGGTTTCCTGCGCACGGTGCCGCGGCGCGGCATCTACATCATGCGCAAGACCAAGCGCGAGATCGTGGAGATGATCCAGGTCTGGGCCGCGCTGGAAAGCATGGCCGCGCGGCTGGCCACGCTGCACGCGAGCGACGCGGAGATCGCCACGCTGCGCCATATGTTCGACAGCTTCCGCGACGCCACGCCGGCCGAGCACATCGAGGAATACTCCGACGCGAACATCGCCTTTCACCAGGCCATCGTGCAGTTGTCGAAGTCGCAGGTCATCATGGACGCGATCAAGAACATCTTCGTCCACGTGCGCGCCATCCGGAAGATGACGATCTCGCAGAGCGACCGCGCCTCGCGCTCGATCGTCGATCACCTGCGCATCATCGAGGCCCTGGAAAAGCGCGACACCGAACTGGCCGAGCGGCTGGTGCGGCAGCACTCGCTGGACCTCGCGGCCTATGTGGAGAAGCACTGCGATTTCCTGGACTGAGGCCGCGGCAGGCGGCTGCTATCCGGGATGGCTACGTTATCCCGGACAGCTTCGTCATTCCCGATATGGTCCGATTTGCCGAGGGTTTGCTCCCTTCTCCCACTTCGCGGGAGAGGGGAGAGAGGCGGCAGTCGTCGCGGGGTGTCGCCAAGCCGGCCGGCGGCGGCATCGCTGCCGACGTCTTCAGTCTTCGGCACTGCCGCCCCCGTCTTCACACGGCTGCCACCGCCATCGCTCACACCGCAGCCGTCACGACGCCCCCATCGCCTCCACCATCGTCTTGCCCAGTTCCGCCGGCGAGCGCGCCACGCGGATGCCGGCCGCGCGCATGGCGTCGATCTTGGCCGCCGCCGTGCCCATGCCGCCCGAGATGATCGCGCCGGCATGTCCCATGCGGCGCCCGGGCGGGGCGGTGGTGCCGGCGATGAAGCCCGCCACCGGCTTGACCTTGCCGCCGCTGCGCGCGTCCTGCAGGAAGCGCGCGGCGTCTTCCTCGGCCGAGCCGCCGATCTCGCCGATCATGATGATGCCTTCGGTGTCGTCGTCGGCCAGGAACATCTCCAGGCAGTCGATGAAGCTGGTGCCGTTGACCGGGTCGCCGCCGATGCCGATGCAGGTGCTCTGGCCCAGCCCGGCGGCGGTGGTCTGCGCCACCGCCTCGTAGGTCAGCGTGCCGGAGCGCGACACCACGCCGATCTTGCCGGGGCGGTGGATGTGGCCCGGCATGATGCCGATCTTGCACTGGCCCGGGGTGATGACGCCGGGGCAGTTGGGGCCGACCAGCCGGCTGCCGGAGCCCGACAGCGCGCGCTTGACGCGCACCATGTCGATGACCGGGATGCCCTCGGTGATGCAGACGATCAGGCCGATGCCGGCATCCACCGCTTCCAGGATGGCGTCGGCGGCGAACGGCGGCGGCACGTAGATGACCGAGGCGTCGGCGCCGGTGCGCGCCACCGCCGCGGCCACGGTGTCGAACACCGGCAGGCCGAGATGGGTCTCGCCGCCCTTGCCGGGCGTCACGCCGCCGACCATGCGCGTGCCGTAGGCCGCGGCCTGTTCGGAATGGAAGGTGCCTTGCGCGCCGGTGAAGCCCTGGCAGATCACCCTGGTGTGTCGATCGATCAGTACGGCCATCTTATTTCCCTCCCTTGGCATGCGCGGCCTGGACCGCGTTGACCACTTTCGCGGCAGCGTCGGCGAGGTGATCCGCCGACACGATGGGCAGGCCCGAGTCGCGCAGGATGGCCTTGCCCTGTTCCACGTTGGTGCCCTCGAGCCGCACCACCAGCGGCACGGTCAGGTCGATCTCGCGCGCGGCCGCCACCACGCCTTCGGCGATCACGTCGCAGCGCATGATGCCGCCGAAGATATTGACCAGGATGCCCTCGACCTTGGGGTCGTCGAGGATCAGCCGGAACGCCGCCGTCACGCGCTCGCGCGTGGCGCCGCCGCCCACGTCGAGGAAGTTGGCCGGCTCGCCGCCGTGCAGCTTGATGATGTCCAGCGTGGCCATTGCCAGCCCGGCGCCGTTGACCATGCAGCCGATGTTGCCGTCGAGCCTGACGTAGTTCAGCCCGTGGCGCGCGGCGGCGGTCTCGGCGGGGTCTTCCTCGGTCTCGTCGCGCAGCGCCTCGATGTCGGGGTGGCGGTAGAGCGCGTTGTCGTCGAAGTTGAACTTGGCGTCGAGCGCGATCATGTCGCCGGCGCGCGTGACCACCAGCGGGTTGATCTCCACCACCGAGGCGTCCAGCTCGACGAAGGCGCGGTACGCCGCCAGGATGAAGCGCGAGGCCGCGCCGACCTGCTTGCCCGACAGGCCCAGGCCGAACGCGAGGCGGCGCGCGTGGAAGGGCTGGATGCCGCTGGCCGGGTCGATCGCCACCTTGATGATCTTCTCCGGCGTGCGCGCGGCGACTTCCTCGATCTCCATGCCGCCCTCGGTGGAGGCCATCACCGTCACGCGCGAGGTGGCGCGGTCGATCAGCATGCCCAGGTACAGCTCGCGGGCGATGTCGCAGCCTTCCTCCACATAGAGGCGGCGCACTTCGCGCCCGGCCTCGCCGGTCTGCTTCGTGACCAGCACGGCGCCGAGCATCTGGCCGGCCTCGGCCCGCACCGCGTCGACCGACTTGACCACGCGCACGCCGCCCTTGCCGCCGGGGTCGTTGCGGAAGCGGCCGGCGCCGCGCCCGCCCGCGTGGATCTGGGATTTCACCACCCAGACCGCGCCGCCGAGCTTGCGCGCGGCGCCGGCGGCTTCCTCCGGGGTAAAGGCAACCGCGCCGCGCGGCACGGCCACGTCGAACCGCCGCAGCAGTTCCTTGGCCTGATATTCGTGGATGTTCACGGGTCTCCTCGCTCTTGTGATGGCGCGGGGCCGGGCGCCGCGGATCGGCTGCCGGCCGGATTGCGCTGTGAAATATGGTATGTAATATATCAAAGAGAAACAAGGAAAATGCGTCACGCGAGAATGCGGCGAAAGAGGCGCGGCATTGCCGGCCGGCAAGCGGCCGAAGCCAGCCCGAAACCGATCCGAAACCGGCCCGAGGCTGGCTCGAAGCAGGCCGGAAGGGCTGGTGCGGGAATGGAATGAGTCCGCGCGGATTCAGCAATTCCGCTCATCATCCCGCCAATTCCGCTTAAATGCTGCGCCGCGTCGTCGAAACCTGCCGCCTGTACGGCAGATTTCTCTTGAGCTTCGTTGATATATCACATACCGTATGTCATCAAGATCCGACGAAAAGGATCGAGCGCGTCGCAGGGTGGACGCAAGAGGCACGCCGCGGCCGGCCGAGAGGCGGCAGCGCGGCGACAGACGATAGGCGAAAGGGTGTCGCGGCACCGCGCCGGCGGCAGGCGCGTGTCACAGCCAGTCGCAATCCAGTCAACGAGGAGACCAAGACATGTCTGCAGTCGTATCCACGCGGCCCGAGTCCACCACGGCCGAAGACACCCTGAAGCAGAAGACCCGCGACGCCGGCGTGATTTCCGGCGGCCACCTGGTGGCGCGGGCCCTGAAGAACGAAGGCGTCGACACCATCTTCACGCTGTGCGGCGGCCACATCATCGACATTTACGACGGCTGCGTGGACGAGGGCATCCGCATCGTCGACGTGCGCCACGAGCAGGTCGCCGCGCACGCGGCCGACGGCTACGCGCGCCAGACCGGCAAGCTCGGCTGCGTCGTCACCACCGCCGGCCCCGGCTGCACCAACGCCGTGACCGGCGTGGCCACCGCGTTCCGCTCCGAAAGCCCGGTGCTCCATATCGGCGGGCAGGGCGCGCTGTCGCAGCACAAGATGGGCTCGCTGCAGGACCTGCCGCACGTGGACATGATGTCGCCCATCACCAAGTTCGCCGCCACCATCCCCAGCACCGAGCGCGTGGCCGACATGATCTCGATGGCCGTGCGCGAATGCTTCAACGGCGCGCCCGGGCCGTCCTACCTGGAGATCCCGCGCGACGTGCTCGACCGCGAGGTCGACCTCGCGCGCGCCGTGATCCCGCGCCCCGGCCACTACCGCGCCTCCACCCGCTCGATCGGCGACCCGAAGGACATCGAGCGCCTGGCCGACATCCTGGTCAACTCGGAGCGCCCGGCCATCCTCTACGGCCAGCAGGTGTGGACCGCGCGCGGGCACGGCGAAGCCATCGCGCTGCTCAAGGGCCTGGACATCCCGGGCTATTTCAACGGCGCCAGCCGCGGGCTGCTGCCGCCGGGCGACCCGCATCACTTCGACCGCACCCGCTCGCAGGCCTTCGCCAACGCCGACGTGCTGATCATCGTGGGCACGCCGTTCGACTTCCGCATGGGCTACGGCAAGCGCATCAGCCGCGAGCTGACGCTGGTGCAGATCGACATGGACTACCGCACGGTGGGCAAGAACCGCGAGATCGACCTCGGCCTGGTGGGCGACCCCGGCGCCATCCTCGGCGCGGTGCTGCAGGCCGCCAGCGGCCGCATCAAGAACGACAAGCGCCAGGCGCGCCAGAAGTGGATGGGCCAGCTGACCGAGGCCGAGGCCACCGCCACCGAGAAGCTGATGCCGCTGTTCCGCTCGGACAAGTCGCCGATCCATCCGTACCGCGTGGCCTACGAGCTGAACGAGTTCCTGGGCGACGACACCGTCTACATCGGCGACGGCGGCGACGTCGTGACCATCTCCGCGCAGGCGGTGCGCCCGCGCCGCCCGGGCCAGTGGATGGACCCCGGCGCGCTCGGCTCGCTCGGCGTGGGCACCGGCTTCGCCATCGCCGCCGGGCTGGCCAACCCGGACAAGGAAATCCTCTGCTACTACGGCGACGGCTCGTTCGGCATGACGGCCTTCGACATGGAGACCGCCAACCGTTTCGGCGTGCCCTACCTGGCGGTGATCGGCAACAACTCGGCCATGAACCAGATCCGCTACGGCCAGCTCGCCAAGTACGGCGAGGAGCGCGGCAACGTCGGCAACCTGCTGTCGGACGTGCCGTTCTCGAAGTTCGCCGAGATGCTGGGCGGCTACGGCGAGGAGGTGCGCGACGCCAGCGCCATCGCCGGCGCGCTGCGGCGCGGGCGCGAGGCGGTGCAGCGCACCGGCAAGTCCGCCGTGATCAATATCTGGGTGGACCCGCGCGAATACGCGCCGGGCACCAAGAACCAGACCATGTACAAATAACCACGCGCGAGGAGACAACTCATGGACAAGGCACTGGACGGTGTGCGGATCCTGGACATGACGCATGTGCAGGCCGGCCCGTCGGCGACCCAGTTGATGGCATGGCTGGGCGCCGACGTGATCAAGGTGGAGTTGCCCGGGCGCGGCGACATCACGCGCAGCCAGCTGCGCGACGTGCCCAACGCGGACAGCCTGTACTTCACCATGCTCAACTCCAACAAGCGCAGCCTCACGCTCAACATGAAGACGCCGGAAGGCAAGGCGCTGCTGGAAGACCTGGTGCAGCGCTGCGACGTGCTGGTGGAGAACTTCGGCCCCGGCGTGCTGGACCGCGCCGGCTTCGACTGGGAGCGCCTGCAGACGCTCAACCCGCGCCTGATCTACGCCTCGATCAAGGGTTTCGGCCCGGGGCCGTACGCGGACTGCAAGGCCTACGAGAACGTGGCGCAGTGCATGGGCGGCGCGGCCAGCACCACCGGCACGGCCGAAGGCGCGCCGACCGTGACCGGCGCGCAGATCGGCGACTCCGGCACCGGCGTGCACTGCGTGGTCGGCATCCTGGCGGCGCTGCTGCACCGCGAGCACAGCGGGCGCGGCCAGCGCGTGGAGGTGGCCATGCAGGACTCGGTGCTCAACCTGTGCCGGGTCAAGCTGCGCGACCAGCAGCGCCTGGCCGCGGGGCCGATGCGCGAGTACCCCAACAAGGCGTTCGGCGACTTCGTGCCGCGCGCGGGCAACGCCTCGGGCGGCGGCCAGCCGGGCGCGGCCTTGCGCTGCGCGCCGGGCGGCGCCAACGACTACGTCTACGTGATCGTGCAGCCGCAGGGCTGGGAGCCGCTGATGCGCCTGTGCGGGCGCGAGGACCTCATCACCCACGCGCAGTTCGCCACGCCGGAGGCGCGCCTCAAGTGCCTGGACGAGTGCTTCTCCATCATCGAGAAATGGACGCGCACGCGCACCAAGTTCGAAGTGATGGACGCCCTCAACGAGGTCGACGTGCCGTGCGGGCCGATCCTCTCGATGAAAGACCTGATCGAGGACAAGTCGCTCTACGAGCGCGGCTACCTGGTCGAGCTCGACCACCCCGAGCGCGGCCAGTATGTGCAGCTGGGCTGCCCCATCACGCTGTCGGCCTCGCCGGTGGAGGTGGAGCGCTCGCCGCTGCTGGGCGAGCATACCGAGGAAATCCTCGACTGGCTGGGCCGCACGCCCGCGCAGATCGAAGCCTTGCGCGCCGCCGGCGCCGTCTGAGCGCCCGGGTTTCCGGCGCTTCAGACACTTCCCTTGGCAAGTCCGCAAACCGCCCGCCCTCGCGCCCGCCGCGAGGGCGCGGGACGGTGCGTCCCGCTGCAACCCAAGCAACAGAACAGATGGAGACCTGAGATGGCACACGACAAAGACGCGGTGCGCAAGATCCTCGCCGCGGTGAAGGCAGCGGGCCGCGATGCCCTGACCGCCCCCGAGGGCAAGCTGGTATGCGATGCCTACGGCATCAGCGTGCCGGGCGAGGGCGTGGCCCGCACGCCGACCGGCGCGGTGGAGCTGGCCGCGAAGATGGGCTACCCGGTGGTGCTGAAGATCGTCTCGCCGGACATCCTGCACAAGACCGAGGCCGGCGGCGTGCTGGTCGGCCTCAAGGACGCCGCCGAAGTGGAGCGCGGCTACCTGACCATCATCGAGAACGCGCGCCGCTACGACGCGCAGGCCGACATCGTCGGCGTGCAGGTGCAGCAGATGATCGCCGGCGGGCAGGAGGTCATCATCGGCGCCGTCACCGACCCGTCGTTCGGCAAGCTGGTGGCGTTCGGCCTGGGCGGCGTGCTGGTCGAGGTGCTCAAGGACATCACCTTCCGCATGGCGCCGGCCAGCGAGGAGGACGCGCTGTCGATGCTCGACGGCATCGCCGCGGCCGAGGTGCTCAAGGGCGTGCGCGGCGCCGAGCCGGCCAACCGCGAGGCACTGGCCGGCATGATCCGGCGCGTGTCGGAGCTGGTCAGCGATTTCCCCGAGATCGCCGAGCTCGACCTCAACCCGGTGTTCGCCAGCAAGGACGGCGCGATCGCCGCCGACGTGCGCATCGTGGTCGATTTCTCGCCGCAGCCCGAGCGCTACCGGCCCACGCAGGACGAGATCGTGCGGCAGATGAACCGCATCATGCGGCCCGACGCGGTGGCCGTGATCGGCGCCTCGGCCGAGGACGGCAAGATCGGCAACTCGGTGATGAAGAACCTCATCAACGGCGGCTACCAGGGCAAGATCTACCCGATCCATCCCAAGGGCGGCGAGATCATGGGCATGACCGCCTACAAGAGCGTGCTGGACGTGCCGGGCACGGTGGACGTGGCGGTGTTCGCCATTCCCGCCAAGCTGGTGGCGGGCGCGCTCGAGGAAGTGGGGCGCAAGCAGATCCCCGGCGCGGTGCTGATCCCGTCCGGCTTTGCCGAGACCGGCAACGTGGCGGGCCAGGAAGAGATCGTGGCGATCGCGCGCAAGCACGACATCCGCCTGATGGGGCCCAACATCTACGGTTTCTACTACACGCCCAAGAACCTGTGCGCGACCTTCTGCACGCCGTACGACGTCAAGGGCAAGGCGGCGCTGTCGTCGCAGTCGGGCGGCATCGGCATGGCCATCATCGGTTTCTCGCGCTCGGCCAGGATGGGCGTATCCGCCATCGTCGGCCTGGGCAACAAGTCCGACATCGACGAAGACGACCTGCTGACCTTCTTCGAGCAGGACGACAACACCGAGATCATTGCCCAGCACTGCGAGGACCTCAAGGACGGCCGCGCGTTCGCCGAGGCCGCGCGCCGCGTCTCGAAGAAAAAGCCGGTGGTGGTGCTCAAGGCCGGGCGCACCAGCCTGGGCGCGCGCGCGGCCAGCTCGCACACCGGCGCGCTGGCCGGCAACGACAAGATCTACGAGGACGTGTTCAGGCAGTGCGGCGTGATCCGCGCGCGCTCGCTGCGCGACCTGCTGGAGTTCGCGCGCGGCATTCCCAAGCTGCCCACGCCCAAGGGCGAGAACGTGGTCATCATCACCGGCGCGGGCGGCTCGGGCGTGCTGCTGTCGGATGCGTGCGTGGACAACAACCTGTCGCTGATGGCCATGCCGGACGACCTCGACGCGGCCTTCCGCAAGTTCATCCCGCCGTTCGGCGCGGCCGGCAACCCGGTCGACATCACCGGCGGCGAGCCGCCTTCCACCTACCAGAACACGCTGCGCCTGGGCATGGAGGACCCGCGCATCCACGCCATCATCCTCGGCTACTGGCACACCATCATCACGCCGCCGATGGTGTTCGCCAGGCTGGTGGTGGAGGTCAAGCAGGAGATGGCCGCGCGCGGCATCGAGAAGCCCATCGTGGCCTCGCTGGCCGGCGACGTGCAGGTGGAGGAGGCCGCCGAGTACCTGTACGAGCATGGCGTGCCGGCCTATGCCTACTCGACCGAGATCCCGGTCGCGGTGCTGGGCGCCAAGTACAAGTGGGCGCGCGGCGCGGGCAAGATCTGACCTGGGGCGTCGGCGCCGCGCCGCGCGGCGCCGCCGCGACGACAATGCGGCACGAAGGCGGGCG
>NZ_AQPL01000036.1:0-5449 GCF_000395345.1 Cupriavidus sp. WS
CGGGCAGCCGCGCCCGCCGCAGGGAGTTGGCTGTGCAGACATGGATCCGCTTCCAGACCGGCGACGGCGAGGTTGGCTTCGGCCGCATCGAGGGCGAGCGCGTGGTGGCATACGATGGCGCGGGCTACGCGGGCGGGCAGCCGACCGGCGCCACGCTGCCAGGCGAGGGCCTGCGCCTGCTGAGCCCGTGCGAGCCGGGCAAGGTGGTGGCGCTGTGGAACAACTTCCACGCGCTGGCGCGCAAGCTGGAAAAGCCGGTGCCGCGCCACCCGCTGTTCCTGATCAAGCCGGCCAGCTCGCTGGCCGGGCCCGGCGACGCCATCGTGCGCCCGCGCGGCTACGCCGGCAAGATCGTCTACGAGGGCGAGCTCGGCATCGTGATCGGCCGGCGCTGCCGCGACGTGGCGCCCGAGGATGCCGCCGCGCACATCTTCGGCTACACCGTGGTCAACGACGTGACCGCCTCGGAGGTGATCGCCGAGGACCCGAATTTCCCGCAGTGGTGCCGCGCCAAGGGCTTCGATACCTTCGGCTGCATCGGCCCGGCCATCGTCACCGGGTTCGACTGGCGCGCGGCGCGCGTGGTCACGCGGCTCGACGGCACCGAGCGGCAGAACTACCCGCTCGCCGACCTGATCTTCACGCCCGAGCAGCAGGTCAGCCTGATCTCGCAGGACCTCACGCTGATGCCCGGCGACGTGATCGCGTGCGGCACCTCGCTCGGCGTCGGCTCGATGAAGGACGGCGCCGTGGTCGAGGTCGGCATCGACGGCATCGGCGCGCTGGTCAACCACATGCGCGGCTAGCCGCGCCTGGTCAGCACCGCGCGGCCGCGGTGGCCGTGGCGGACTGCGCGCGCCGGCGCAGCCGCGCCAGCGAGCCGCCCTTCATGACCTTGCCGGGCAAGGCGTGGCCGACCAGCCGCTCGGCCAGCTGCGCGGCCTCCACCAGCTTGTCGAGGTCCAGCCCGGTCTCGATGCCCATTTCCTCGCACAGCGCCACCAGGTCCTCGGTGCAGACGTTGCCCACCGCCGGCGGCACGCCGCCGCTGGCGCTGCCGAAACCGGCGAACGGGCAGCCGCCCAGGCCGCCGATGGCCGCGTCGAACTGGCGCACGCCCATCTCCAGCGCCGCCACCGCATTGGCCAGCGCCGCGCCGCGCGTGTCGTGCAGGTGGAGCTTGATCTCCACCTCGGGCCAGCGCTCGCGCACCGCGCCGACCAGGCGCCGCACGTGCAGCGGATTGGCCCAGCCCATCGTGTCGGCCAGCCGCAGCGCCGCGAGGCGGCTGCCGTTCTCGAGCAGCAGCCGGTCGGTCCGCGCGATCAGCCCGATCACGTGCTCCACCGGCACGTCGCCCTCGAAGTTGCAGCCGAACGCCGCCATCACGCCGAGGCTGTCCGGCACCATGCCGGCCGCGCGGTAGGCCTCGATCCAGCGCGGCATGTCGGCGAAGGCGTCCTCGATGCCGCGGTTGGTGTTGCGGCGGATGAAGGTCTCGCTGGCGGTGATCGTCAGGCGGCCTTCCATCGCGATGCGCCGGCTGGCGCGGGCCAGCTCCAGGCCGCGCGTGTTCAGCCACAGCGCGCGCCACGTCATGCCGGCAATCTCGGGCAGCGCGGCGATCACCTCGGGCGAGTTCGCCATCTGCGGCACCGCGTCCGGCTTGACGAACGAGCCGACCTCGATCTCGCGCAGGCCGGCGGCGGCAAGCGCCCCGATGAGCTCGATCTTCTCGGCGACGGTGAGCACCTTCGGCTCGATCTGCAGGCCGTCGCGCGGGCCGACTTCGATGATGTGGACGGAACGGGGGTAGGTCGGGGCGGTCGTCATGCGGGGCTTCGGTGAACATGTGGGAAGGGCGGCGCGGCGAGGGCAATGCGGACGGAGGCAATGCACACAGCGAGCGCGCGATGCCTGCATGCTAGGCATCCGCGCGCGCGCTGGCAATGCGCGCCGCGCCGCGCGGCGCCGATATCCGCCCGCTGATATGTGCGCTGCCCGCCGCCGCGCGGGCGTAAATATCAGCTACGTGATATCGCACCGCGCAGGGCGCCGGATGCTTGCGACGCCCCTTCGCGCTGGCTATTCTGGCCTCCGTACCTGTTCTGCCATGCCCGATGCGCGGCATGGCCCCCCGGAAACGAAACACGATGCCAACCAACCAACCCTTATCCGGCTACACGATCGTCGAGATCGGCCACAGCGTAGCCGCGCCTTATACGGGGCTTATCCTCGCCAACCTCGGCGCCACCGTCATCAAGGTGGAGAACCCCGGCTCCGGCGACCATGCGCGCGGCTGGGGGCCGCCGTTCTTCGACGAGGCCGGCCCGCACTTCGTCGCCATGAACCGCAACAAGCGCAGCGCCGCCATCGACCTGGCCGACGAGACGCAGCGCCAGGCGCTGCGGCGCCTGATCCTGGAAGAGGCGGACGGCGTGATCTGCAACCTGCGCGCCGGCGTGGCCGACCAGTTCGGCGTGGGCCCGGCGTCGCTGCTGGAAGAGAATCCCGCGCTGGTCTATTGCGAGATCGGCGCGTTCGGCAGCGGCGGCCCGATGTCGCACAAGCCCGGCTACGATCCGCTGATGCAGGCTTACGGCGGCATGATGAGCATCACCGGCGAGAGCGCCGAGCGCCCGCCGATCCGCGTCGGCGTGTCGATCATCGACATGGGCGCGGGCCTGTGGGGCGCGGTCGGCATGCTGTCCGCGCTGCTCGAGCGCGAGCGCACCGGCCTCGGCGGCCTGGTCGAGACCTCGCTGTTCGAAACCGCGCTGGCCTGGACCACGGTGCCGGTCACGCGCGCGCTGATGAAAGGCGGCCCGCAGCTGCCGCAGGGCTCGGGCGCGGCCGGCATCGTGCCTTACCAGGCGTTCCGCACCCAGGACGGCTGGCTGGTGATCGGCGCCGGCAACGACAAGCTGTTCGCCAAGCTGGTCGGCGCGCTGGACCTGCCCGCGCTGGCCGAGGACGAACGCTTCCGCACCAACCGCGGCCGCGTGCAGAACAAGGATGCGCTGATCCCCGCGCTCGAGGCGCGCGCGATCACGCACACCAACGCCAGCCTCGGCGCGCTGCTGGACGCCCACGGCGTGCCGAACGCGCCGGTGCAGACCATCGAGCAGATCGTCGACGACCCGCAGACGCAGGCGCTCGGCATGATTCAGGAAGGCCCGGCGGGCTCCATGCCCACGGTCGGCCTGCCGCTGCGCTTCGACGGCAAGCGCAGTGCCTACCGCAGCGCCGCGCCGCGGCTCGGCGCCCATACCGGCGAGGTGCTGGACGCGCCCGCCGGCGACCAAGACAAAGACAAGGACCGCGAGGATCGCGCATGACCGGAACCCACGAATCCTACGAAACCATCGAGACCACGCTGACCGAGAACGGCACGCTGGTGGTCACGCTGAACCGCCCGCAGGCGAGCAACGCCACCAACACCCAGATGGGGCGCGAGATGCGCGACATGTGGGCGCGCGTGGCCGCGCCCGGCAGCGGCGTGCATTGCGTCATCCTGACCGGCGCCGGCCGCACCTTCAGCGCCGGCGGCGACCTCAAGGAACGCAACGGCATGAGCAACGAGCAGTGGCAGCAGCAGCACGCCATCTTCGAAGCCAGTCGGCGCGGCCTGATCGAATGCCCGGTGCCGGTCATCGCGGCGGTCAACGGCCCGGCCTACGCGGGCGGCTGCGAGACCGTGCTGGCCTGCGACTTCGCCTACGCCGTGCGCTCGGCGCGCTTCGCGCTGACCGAGGTCACGCTCGGCATCATGCCCGGCTCGGGCGGCACGCAGTACCTGCCGCGCGTGGTCGGCCAGCCGCGGGCGATGGAGATCATCCTGACCGGGCTGCCGTTCTCGGCCGAGCAGGCGCGCGAGTGGGGCATGGTCAACGCATTGTTCGACGATGCGCAGTCCATGCTGGACGCCGCGCTGGCGACGGCCGCGCGCATCGCGCAGAACGCGCCGCTGTCGATCCGCCAGGCCAAGAAATCGATCCGCACCGGCCTGCAGCTCGACATCCGCAGCGCGTTGCAGTTTGAGGTCGAAGCCTACAATCGGCTGGTCGGCACCGAGGACCGGCGCGAAGGCGTGCGGGCGTTTCAGGAGAAGCGCAAGCCCGTGTTCACGGGGCGCTGAGCCGCGCGGGCCCGCGCGCGAGCCGGGCCGCGGCAAGACAGACACAGAGTTGGCCAGAGAGACAGAGAGAGAGACAACACGATGCAAGACGTACAGCCGAATCACGATGCCGTCACGCTGGAGCTTGGCGAGGACTACAAGGAAATCCGCGAAGCCGTGCGCCGCGTGTGCGCCGATTTCCCCGACACCTACTGGCGCGAGATCGACGACGCCGAGGCGTACCCGACCGCGTTCATCGACGCGCTCACGGAAGCCGGCTTCCTGGCCGCGCTGATCCCCGAGGAATACGGCGGCACCGGCATGCCGCTGCGCGCGGCCGCGGTCATCATGGAAGAGATCTGCGCCGCCGGCTGCCACGCCGCGGCCGGCCACGCGCAGATGTACATCATGGGCACCATCCTGCGCCACGGCAGCGCCGAGCAGAAGCGCAAGTACCTGCCGCAGATCGCCGCCGGCAAGCTGCGCCTGCAGGCCTTCGGCGTGACCGAGCCGACCACCGGCTCCGACACCACGCAGCTCAAGACGCGCGCCACGCGCACGCCCAACGGCTACGTGCTCAACGGCCAGAAGGTGTGGACCTCGCGCGCGCTGCACTCGGACCTGATGCTGGTGCTGGCGCGCACCACGCCGGCCAGCGAGGTCAAGAACAAGGTGGACGGCATCTCCACGTTCCTGATCGACATCCGCACCTCGCTCGGCAAGGGCCTCGACATCCGCCCGATCCCGACGATGGTCAACCACCACGCCACCGAGGTGTTCTTCCAGGACCTGGAGATCCCGGCCGACAGCCTGGTCGGCGAGGAAGGCAAGGGCTTCCGCTACATCCTCGACGGCATGAACGCGGAGCGCATGATCACCGCCGCCGAGGCGCTCGGCTCGACGCGCTGGTTCGTGCGCACCGCCACCGCCTACGCCAGCGAGCGCAAGGTGTTCAACCGCCCGATCGGCGCCAACCAGGGGATCCAGTTCCCGATCGCGCAGGCGCACATCCAGTCCGAGGCGGCCGACCTGATGATCCGCCGCGCCACCGCGCTGTTCGAGGCCGGGCTGCCGTGCGGCTCGGAGGCCAACATGGCGCGCTACCTCGCCGCGGAAGCGCTGTGGAACGCCGCCGAGGCGTGCATGCAGACCCACGGTGGCTTCGGCTTCGCGCGCGAGTACAACATCGAGCGCAAGTGGCGCGAGGCGCGCCTGGCGCGGATCGCGCCGGTCTCGACCAACCTGATCCTGGCCAACGTCGCCCAGCACGTGCTCGGGCTGCCGCGGTCGTATTGACACGGCGACGCCGCGCCGGCCGGCGGCCGGCGCGGG
>NZ_AQPL01000037.1:0-5250 GCF_000395345.1 Cupriavidus sp. WS
CCGGCCGGCGGCCGGCGCGGGAGCCGCAAGAGCAAAACCAAGCCAGGAACGGGGACACAGACATGGCAGCGCCTGGGAACCAGGACAAGAAAAAACCGGACGGCACCGGATCGTTCAGCCGCTCGCTCGAGGTGCTGGAGCTGTTCTCGATCGAGCAGCGCCCGCTGACCGTGGGCACCGTGGCGGCGCGGCTCGGCTATCCGCAGTCGAGCACCTCGGTGCTGCTCAACCAGCTCGCGCAGCGCGGCTACCTGACGCACCAGCGGGCCGACCGGACCTATTTCCCGACCGCGCGCGTGATGTTCCTCGGCATGTGGATGCAGCACCATTTCCGGCATGGCGAGAACCTTGGGCGCATGGTCGAGGCGGTGGCCGCGGCCACCGGGCGCATCGTGCGGCTGGGCATGCAGAACGGCCTGCAGGTGCAGTACGTGCGCACCGAGGCCGGGCGCCCGGTCAACCTGGACCTGCTGCCGGGCCAGCTGCGGCCGCTGTGCCGCTCGGCGGTGGGCAAGACGCTGCTGATTCCCAAGACGCGCGACGAGGTGCAGCGGCTGGTGCGCCATATCAACGCGGTGGAGACCGATTATGAGGAACCTGTCGATTTCGAGGCGCTGTGGGCCGAGCTGGAAACCAGCCGGCGCACCGGTTTCGCCGAGAGCGTGGACGGCGTGCTGCGCGGCAATTCCGCGGTGGCGATGCTGATTCCGTCGCAGGGCTGGGACGTGCCCCTGGCCATCAGCGTGGTGCTGCCCACCAGCAAGCTGGAGGCGCTGCGCGGGCCGACGCTGGCGGCGATGCACGACGCGATCCGCCGCTTCCTGTTCGGCAACTGAGCGATAGCGGGGCAGCACCCGAGCGATATCCGGGCCATACCCGAGCGATACCCGATTTTCCCCGGCCTCCGGCCGGTTTTCCCGATCCCGCCGTGCGGACAGCGATGCCCGCGCCGGCCACCCCTTTGTCTTGCCGCTTGCAAGGGCCGTGTCGTCGGAAGCTGAAGAAGCGGCATTAATGGAAGGAGACATCTCATGAAACGCATGCACCTGAACCGGGCCCTTGGCCTCCTGCGGGCCGGCCTCGCCATCGGCGCGGCGCTGCTCGCGCTGCCGGGCGCGGCCAGCGCGCAGGGCGGAGGCTATCCGCGCCAGCCGATCCGGCTGGTGGTGCCCTATCCGCCGGGCGGCGGCGCGGACTCGCTGGCGCGCCTGGTCGCCGCCAAGGTGGGCGAGAACCTCGGCCAGACCATCATCATCGACAACCGCCCCGGCGCCAACACCTCGCTGGCCACCGAGATCGTGGCGCGCCAGCCGGCCGACGGCTACACGCTGCTCTACGTGGCCAGCTCGTTCGCCATCAACCCCAGCCTCTACAAGCTGAACTACTCGACCGAGAAGAACTTCACGCCGGTGGCGTTCGTGGCGCGCGTGCCGCTGATCGTGCTGGCCAACAACGCCTATCCGGTGCGCAACGTGCGCGACATGATCGCCGCGGCCAAGGCCAAGCCCGGCGCCGTGACGTTCGCCTCCTACGGCGCCGGCAGCCCCGCGCACCTGGCCGGCGAGCTGTTCGAGCAGATGACCAACACCGCGATGCTGCACGTGCCCTACAAGGGCAGCTCGCCGGCGCTGACCGACCTCATGGCCGGGCAGGTCAACCTGGCCTTCAGCAGCATCGAGCCCGCGCTGCAGCTGCTGCGCGCCGAGAAGGTGCGCCCGATCGCGGTGACGACCGCCAAGCGCATCCAGGCGCTGCCCGACGTGCCGACCATCGCCGAGTCCGGCGTGACCGGCTTCGAGGCAATCGGCTGGAACGGCATCGTGGCGCCGGCCGGCACGCCGCGCGACATCGTCAAGCAGCTCAACGCGGCGGTCAACACCGCGCTGCAGTCGCCGGACCTGAAGGAGAAGTTCGGCACGCAGGGCGTGGAGATCGACCCCAAGACGCCCGAGGCGTTCGGCGCCATGATCCGCAGCGAGAGCGCGAAGTGGGCGGCCGTGGTGAAGAAGGCCGACGTCAAGCTCGACTGAGGCGGGGAGCCATCATGGCATTGACGCTCGAACTCGGCGAATTCGTCGCCGGCGTGGCCGCGCGCGGCGCGCCGGCCACCGCGCACGCGGTGGCCAAGACCGGCTTCATCGACAGCATCGCCACCATGATCGCGGGCCGCGGCGAGGACGCGGTGCGCACCGCGTTCGGCGCGCTCGCGCCGCTGCCGGACGGGCCCGCGCGGCTGTGGTTCGGCGCCACGCGCACCGGCGCCGCCGAGGCCGCGCTGCTCAACGGCATGGCCGCCCACGCGCTGGACTTCGACGACGTATCGCTGCGCGGCCACCCGAGCGCGGTGCTGGTGCCGGCCATCGTGGCGCTGGCGCAGCAGCGCGACGCCTCGGGCCGGGCCATGCTGGACGCCTACGTGGCCGGCTTCGAAGCCTGGGGCGAACTGGTCGACCGCGAATCCGGCATCCACCACATGAAGGGCTGGCACCCGACCGGCGTGTTCGGCGCGGTCGGCGCGGCCGCCGCGTGCGCGTGCCTGATGGGGCTGGACGCGCGCCAGGCCAGCCACGCGCTGGGGCTGGCCGCGTCGCAGAGCGCGGGGCTGATGTCCAACTTCGGCTCGATGGCCAAGCCGTTCCATGCCGGGCGCGCGGCGCAGGCCGGCGTGCTGTCGGCGCGGCTGGCCGCGGCCGGCTTCACCGCCTCGCCCGACGCGCTGGAGCATCCGCAGGGTTTCCTGGCGGCGATTTCCCCGGCCGGCGACGTCGACCGCGAAAGCCCGGCCGACACGCTCGGGCGGCAATGGCGCATCGAGGCGCGCGGCCTCAACCTCAAGAAATACCCGACCTGCTACTACACCCACCGCGCCATCGACGCGCTGCTGGCCCTGCTCGCGCGCGCGCCGCTAGACCCAGCCGAGGTGGCGAGCGTCGACGTGACCATGAGCCGCGAGCACGCCACCGTGCTGCGCAACCACCGTCCCGCCGACGCGCTGGCGGCGAAGTTCAGCATCGAGTTCGCCGTGGCCTCGGCGCTGGTGGCGGGCAAGGTCGGCATGGCGCAGCTCGACGACGATTTCGTGCGCAGCGCGCCCGTGCAGGCGCTGTTCGGGCGCGTGCACGTGTCGTTCGCCAGCGCCTACGACCCCGACACGCCCGGCGCCGCCTTCGCCGACCAGGTGGTGGTGCGCATGCGCGACGGCGCCGTGCACGCCAGCGAGCCGGTCCACCACGCGCTCGGCCACGCGCGGCGCCCGCTGCCGCCGGCCATGCTGCGCGAGAAATTCCTCGACTGCCTGCAGGCGGGCGGAGCCGGGGAGGGCGGGGAGGCCTTGTTCGACCAGTTGCTGTCGCTAGAGCGGCAATCCGCCAACGGCCTGCAGGTCCTGAGCGGACTTGCCGGCCCCGGCACCCACCACCACACATCAACGGAGCATCCATGCGGTTCCTGAGCTTCACCCGCGGCGCGGCCGCGGGCTTCGGCGCGCTCGCCGGCGACGGCGTCATCGATCTTTCCGCCCGCCTCGGCGGCCTCGACTTCGGCGAGGCGCTGCGCGTGCACGGCGCCGACGCGCTGCGCGACCTCGCCGCGCGCCACGCCGCCGACTTCCCGCTGGCCGGCGCCGACGGCATCGAAGCGTATCGCCCGGTGGTGGCCGATCCGCGCCAGATCTTCTGCGTCGGCCTCAACTACCACGAGCACCGCGTCGAGGCGGGCCGCGCCGAGACCGCGTTCCCCACCATCTTCCTGCGCCTGGCCGGCTCGCAGACCGGGCACGGCCAGCCGCTGGTGATCCCGCGCGAAAGCGAGCGCTTCGACTACGAAGGCGAGATCGCCATCGTGATCGGGCGCGGCGGGCGGCGCATCGCGCCCGGGCAGGCGTTCTCGCACATCCTCGGCTTCTCCTGCTACAACGACGGCTCGCTGCGCGACTGGCAGGCCCACACCACGCAGTGGGCGCCGGGCAAGAACTTCCCCGACACCGGCGCGTTCGGCCCGTGGCTGGCCGATACCGACGAGATCCGCGAAGGCGACGTGCTGACGCTGGAGACGCGCATCAACGGCGAGGTGCTGCAGCAGGCGGACACCAGCATGCTGATCTTCGCGATCCCGGAGATCATCGCCTACGTGTCGAGCTTCACCGCGCTGCTGCCCGGCGACGTGATCGTCACCGGCACGCCTGGCGGCGTCGGCTTCAAGCGCCAGCCGCCGCGCTTCATGCGCGCGGGCGACGTGGTCGAGGTCGAGGTCGGCGGCATCGGCACGCTGTCCAACCCGGTGCGCCAGGAAGCGTGAGCGGGCCGCGGGATTCGCTGGCCGCGGAGCTGGCCGCGCTGCGGCGCGAGGTGCGGGCGTCCGGCGCGCAGGCGTGGCGCGCCGCGCGCGCCGGGCATGGCGGCGGCGGTCATGGCGAGCACGGCGACCACGGCGCGGCGTTGTCGCGCGTGCTGGAAACCTGGATCGCCAACACCAACGCGCGCCAGAAGGTGGTGTGCTTTGCCTGCGCGGCCGAGTTCGGCGTGCTGCTCGACGCCGCCTGCGAGCAGGAATGCATGCGCGTGGCGCGCGGCTCGTCCGCGCTCAACGCGCTGTTCTGGGCGGCCATGCGCCGCGTCGGCCGGATCCGGCGGCGGCGCCCGCCGCGCTGAATTGCCGCGGGCGCGGCCGGCGGCGGAGCGCCTCTAGCGGTCCATCCAGCTGACGTGCGCGGCCACCACGCGCCAGCCCTGCGCCTGCCGCACCCAGGTCTGGGTCTGCCGCCCCACGCGCGCCTCGCCGTCGCGGCGGAAGGTCTGGCTGGCGGTGGCGAACGCGCTGCCGAAGGTGGTGATATGGCGGGACAGCACCTCGCGCGCCAGCCCGGCGGCCGGGCGCGCCGCGCGGAACGCCTCGATCTCGGCGTAGCCGACCAGGTTTTCCCCGGCGCCGTAGCGCAGGGTGCGCGGGTCGTGCCAGAACCACTGGCCGAGCGCGCCGAGGTCGTTGCCGACCAGCGCGCGCTCATAGGCTTCTACGGCCTCGGCGACCTCCGCCATCACGGCGGGGTCGTCGACTCGCATCGGCGCGCGCCGCGACGCGCGCGCCCGGGGGGCCGCGGGCGCCATGCGGCGCCCGTTCTTCTTCGATTGTCTCTTTTGCATGATTTCCGGGAAACCGGCTGTGGAAGGTGCTGGCATACAGCACGGTCCGTACCAGCCGTGCTGCCGGGGCGGCGGCGCGCGCGGCGCCGGCTCGCCGTTTGCGCGGGGA
>NZ_AQPL01000038.1:0-11631 GCF_000395345.1 Cupriavidus sp. WS
CTCGCCGTTTGCGCGGGGACGTTCCCCGCCCGGGCCGCCGGCGCGCGGCTTGCGTGGCGCCTTGCGCGTGTTTCCGCGCCGTCCGGCGCGCTTTGACGACTTTCGGCGGCTTTCGGCGCTTCCCGGACGCCCCGCCAACGCCCCTTTCATCCGGCTTTCACGCGCCCGGCGACCCGCCAGCAGGGCGGCACGGAGCCATTCCGCCATTTACGTGGCATACCACTCAATTCACCAAAACGACGCCATCCGCACAGGCGCAGTGCGCGCGCCGGCGCGCCCAATCCACCTTGGTGCCGGCGGCGCGCGGCGGCGGCGCGCCGCGCGGGGGCGCCGGCCAGCCGCTGCGCGAATCCGGCCAAGGGTTGGCGGGCGGCAGGGGGTGCGCGGGGGGATGCCCGGCACGGTATTTGCGGTACACCACGCATTCCCGCGATTACCACCCCCGCACCAACCTACTAAAGCGGAGCGACAAGCATGAAATCGAAGCAAGGCAAGGCAACTTTCCCAGCTTTCCTGATGGCAATGGCCACCGCGGCCGCCGTGTTCGGCCTGGGCGCCGGCAGCGCATGGGCGCAAGCCGCTCCGACCCTGGCGGCGGGCACGCTCAAGGTCGGCATGCAAGCGACTTATCCGCCATTCGAATACTACGAGGGCGACAAGATCGTCGGCGCCGACGCCGAACTGGCGCGCGCGCTGGCCAAGCAGCTCGGCGCCGAGGCCAGCTTCGCCGACACGCCGCTGTCGCAGCTCATCCTGGGCCTGAACGCCAGCCGCTACGACATCATCATGTCGGCCATGTACGTGACGCCCGAGCGCAGCGCGCAGGCCGCGGCGATTCCCTACGCCCAGACCGGCTCGGCCATCATGGTGGCCGCCGCGACCGGCCTCAAGCCGCGCACCATGCAGGACCTGTGCGGCATGCACCTGGGCATCGTGCAGGGCACGGCCTGGGTGGGGCAGCTGCACGCGGTCTCCGACAGCTACTGCAAGCCCAACGGCAAGGCCGAGATCCAGATCAGCGAGTTCGCCTCGACCTCGCATGTGTTCCAGGCGCTGCTGTCGAACAACGTGCAGGCCGGCATGCAGGTGGCGGCCACCGCCAAGGCGCTGGCCGACAAGTCCGCCGGCCGCGTGGTGGTGACCTCGACCGAGCTGATCAATCCCCAGACCATCGGCATCTTCGTGCGCAAGGACAACAAGGCGCTCTTCGAGGCCGTGTCGCGGGCCCTGGCGTCTCTCAAGAAATCCGGCGAGTACCCGGCGCTGCTGCAGCGCTACGGGCTGGCGCTGCCGCCGGCGGACAAGGCGTCCTGACGGACCGCGCGATGCCCGCCCGGCACCGTCCCGCGGCTGCTGTCGCTGCAGCAGCCGCGCCGGCGGCCCGCCGCCGCGCGCGGCATTCCCTGGAGAGACCCCATGCATTTTGATCTTGGATACATGCTGACGTTGTTCGCGATGCCGGCATTCTGGAAGGCCAGCCTGACCGTGGTCGAGCTCAGCGGGCTGGCATGGCTGTTCGCGGTGGTGCTGGGCTTCCCGCTGGCGTGCGCGCGGATGTCGGGCGCGCGCATGCTGCGCGTGCCGGCGGCGCTCTACATCTGGCTGTTCCGCAGCCTGCCGCTGCTGGTGCTGATCGTGTTCGTCTACAACATGCCGCAGTTGCTGCCGGCCACCGGCGGCGTGCTGTCGAATCCGTTCATCTCGGCGCTGATCGCGCTGGCGCTGACCGAGACCGCCTACATGGCGGAGATCCACCGCGGCGCGCTGCTGTCGGTGGCCAAGGGGCAGTACGAGGCCGCCGCCGCGCTGGGCATCCGCCCGGTCGGCACGCAGCGCCTGGTCATCCTGCCGCAGGCGCTGCGCATCGCGCTGCCGACGCTGGGCAACCAGTTCGTGTCCTGCGTGAAGCTGACCTCGCTGGCCTCGGTGATCTCGCTGAGCGAGCTGCTGCTGGTGGGCGAGCGGCTCTACGCGCAGAACTTCCTCGTGATGGAGACGCTGCTGGCCTGCGCGATCTACTACGTGCTGATCGTCACGGTGTTCGGCTGGGCCATGAAGTACGTGGAGCACCGCATGAACACCGCCGGCCGCAAGCCCGCCACGATGAGCGCGGAGCAGGTGGCGACGCTGCGCGGCACGCTGCCGGCGCCCGCGGCGGCGGCCGCGCCCGCGTCCGGCAAGGGCGCGCCGCCGGCCCTGGCCCTCAAGGGCCTGCACAAGCGCTACGGCGAGCACCACGTGCTCAAGGGCATCGATCTCGACGTGCGCGCCGGCGAGGTGGTCTCGATCATCGGCCCGTCGGGCTCGGGCAAGACCTCGCTGATCCGCACCATCAACGCGCTGGAGCGCATCGACGGCGGCGAGATCATCTTGTTCGGCAACACCTTCATCACGGCCACCGACCGCGCCGACATCCCGCGCGTGCGCCGGGGCGTGAAGGACATCGGCATGGTGTTCCAGGGCTTCAACCTGTTTCCCCACCGCACCATTCTCGAGAACGTCACGCTGGCGCCGAACTACCACGGGCGCGGCGGCCGCGCGCTGACCGCCGCGCGCGCGCTGGCGCTGCTCGACAAGGTCGGCCTGCTGGCGCACGCCCACAAGTATCCGCACCAGCTCTCCGGCGGCCAGCAGCAGCGCGTGGCGATCGCGCGGGCGCTGGCGATGGAGCCGGCCATCATGCTGTTCGACGAACCGACCTCGGCGCTCGACCCCGAGCTGGTCGGCGACGTGCTGGCGGTGATCGGCAAGCTGGCGCGCGAGGGCATGACGATGGTCATCGTCACGCACGAGATGGACTTCGCCATGTCGATCTCGGACCGCATCGCCTTCATGGAGGGCGGCACGGTGCAGCTGTTCGCCTCCCCCGCGGAGATCCGGCAGCAGCCCGGCGCCGGGCGCGTGCGCCGCTTCATCGGCCTGGGCGACGCGCCGTGCGGCGACGCGGGCGCCGTGGCGTCGATCGCGCCGCTCGCGCCGGTCGTCCCGGTCGCCGCGCCGGTCGCCGCCGAGCGCGCGGCATGAGCCCGCCGCTCCGCTCCCGCCCGCCGGCCCGGCGCAGCGCCGGGCGCCGCGGGCCAACCGTTTTCATTGCCACCGGAGCGCCGGCACGACGCTCCAATTCTTGAAGGACACCTACCGTTATGAATGATCGACACATGGTTCTCGGGATGCTCGCCTACGCCACCGGCCAGCACGCGGCGTCGTGGCTGCAATCCACCGCGCCGGCCGACGCCACCACCAACATCGAGTACTGGCGCAGCGTGGCCGCGCTGGCCGAGGAGGGCATGCTCGACCTGTTCTTCCTGGCCGACAGCCCCGGCGCGCGCACGGAGAAGCTCAACGACTTCTCGCGCTTCCCGTACATGATGAACATGTTCGAGCCGATCTCGCTGCTGTCGGCGCTGGCCGGCACGACCAAGCACATCGGCCTCGGCGCCACCGGCTCGACCAGCTTCTACGAGCCGTACAACCTGGCGCGCCTGTTCGCCTCGCTCGACCACCTCTCGCACGGCCGCGCCGGCTGGAACGTGGTGACGACCGCGAGCGACTACGCCGCGCGCAACTTCGGCCTCGACAAGCTGCCGCCGCACGGCCAGCGCTATGCCCGCGCGCGCGAGTTCTTCGACGTGGTGATGCGCCTGTGGGATACCTGGGAGGACGACGCCTTCCTCGCCGACAAGGCCAACTGCCGCATGTTCGACCCGGCGAAGTTCCACATCACCGACTACCACGGCGAGCACTTCAAGCTGTACGGCGGCCTCAACATCCGGCGCACGCCGCAGGGCCGCCCGGTCATCATCCAGGCGGGCTCGTCCGAGGAAGGCAAGTCCTTCGCCGCGGAAGCCGCCGAGGTGGTGTTCTCGTCGGACCCGACCTTCGAGGAGGCCAAGCAGTTCTACGCCGACGTCAAGGGCCGCATGGCGCGCTTCAACCGCGACACCAGCCAGCTCAAGGTACTGCCGGGGCTGTCGGTGATGGTCGGCAGCAGCAAGGCCGAGGCCGAGGACAAGTACCGCGAGCTGCAGAGCCTGATCCATCCGGACGTGGGCCGCATGCGGCTCGGCATGGACCTGGAGGCGGACCTGACCGGCCTGCCGGTGGACGAGCCGATCCCCGAACACGTGATCCCGCAGAAGGCCAACCTGCACCAGGCCTATTTCCGCCAGATCACCGCCATGATCCGCGAGCAGAAGCTCACGCTGCGCCAGATCTACTCCAGCTACGACCGCGGCAAGGTGACGCTGTGCGGCACGCCGGAGCAGATCGTCGACCACATGGAGGAATGGGTGGACGGCGGCGCGGCCGACGGCTTCATGCTGGCCTTCCACGTGATCCCGAACGACACCACCGACTTCGTGCGCAAGGTCGTGCCCGAGCTGCAGCGGCGCGGGCGCTTCCGCAAGCAGTACACGGGCACCACGCTGCGCGAGCACCTCGGCCTGGAGCGGCCCGCGAACCGCTACGCGCGCTAGGCATGCGCTGCGCGCGCGGCCGTCCCTGCGCGGGGCGCCGGCGCGTGCCGGCGCCCGCCATGATGTCCGCAGTCAGATTCGATCGAAGGGAAAATGTCATGTCCACCGATACCGTACTCACCCCGGCCGCGCAGGCGGGGACACAGGCCGCCGCCAGGGCCGTCACCGTCGCGGCGTTCCGCGACGCGATGGCCGACCTCGGGGCGGCCGTGCACATCGTCACCACGGATGGCCGCGCCGGGCGCGCGGGCTTCACCGCCTCGGCGGTCTGCAGCGTCACCGATTCGCCGCCGAGCGTGCTGGTCTGCATCAACCGCACGTCCTCGGCCTACGCCGCGACCATCGCCAACGGCGCCGTGTGCATCAACACGCTGAGCGCGGACCAGAAGCCGCTGTCGGCGGCGTTCTCGGCCAAGGCGTCGATGGACGAGCGCTTCGCCAGCGGCGAGTGGTCCGGCGCGCCCGGCAGCGCCCCGGCGCTGCGCGGCGCCATCATGTCGATCCATTGCCGCATCGACAGCGCGGTGCAGGTCGGCACGCACGACATCCTGCTGTGCGAGGTCGACCGCATCGAGAGCAACGCGCACGCCGGCATCCTGATCTACTACAACCGCCGCTACCACGACATCGCGCGCGAGTGAGCGCCGCGCGCGGGGCCGCGGCGGGGCAGGGGCCTCAGTCCTGCGGCAGGCGCAGCGGCACCACGTTGTCGGCGTTGTTGGCCTTGACCAGGCGGATCATCAGCAGCATGAAGATGTCGCGCTCGGCCGGCGACAGGTGGTCGATGGTGCGGTCGTGCGCGCGCTGCACCGCGGGCGCCATCTTCCGCAGCAGGCGCTTGCCCTGCGTGGTCAGCTTGACGAGCCGCTGGCGCCGGTCGTGGATGGCCTGCGCGCGGTCGACCAGGCCGCGCGCGTGCAGGCGCGGGATGACCTCGGCCACGCTGGAGCGTTCCAGCCCGATCTCGATCGCGAGCGTGTTCTGGTCGATCTCGCCGAGCGCGTCCAGCGTGCTCAGCAGGCTGTACTGGACCGGCGTGATGTTGAATTCCCCCGCCTCCTCGGCGAACAGGAAGCCGTGGATCTGGTGCATGCGCCGGATCAGGAAGCCGGGGCGCTTGAACAGGGGCGTGCTCGCCTGCAGGACGTCGAGCTCGGCCCGGACCGGATCGGTGATGAATGTCTCGATAGTCGTGGTTGACATGGAATGCTGTAAGCCGAAATTGGGAGCCCGGGTTCTTGTCCGGGACGTGATTCGTCGGATCGGATGGCGCAGGCCGCGCTGTCCGCGCCGGTGCGCCGTGCCACTGCCGAAAAGCAAAATCCGGGCCGCTTGGTGCCGTACATGGTACTGCATGCGCTCGCCAGCACCCCCGCCGCGGGCATCAAAAAGGTGCGCCCGCGCCGGCGCGCCCCACAACTTGGTGCAGCGCGCACGCCAGAGATGCGGGGTATAACCCGCATCAAACCGTTTTTCCCGAGAATCTCCGCGGATGCCGGCCCTGCGTTTATCGGCACGGTATTTGCGGTACACCACACATCTTGTCACCGGAACCGCATCTCATGCCTCAAATTCTGCTCAAGGGTGGCCGCGTCATCGATCCGGCCGCGGCGCTCGACGCCACGCTCGACATCCTCGTCGACGGCAACACCATCGCCGCCATCGGGCCGGACCTCGCCGCGCAGGCGCCGTTCGCCGACGTCATCGACTGCGCTGGCCAACTGGTGCTGCCCGGGCTCATCGACACCCACGGCCACGTGTACCAGTACGTGACCGGGCGCTTCGGCCTGAACGCCGACCATTGCGGCGTGCAGTCGGGCGTGACCACCATCATCGACCAGGGCGGCGCGAGCTGCATCACGCTGCCGGGCTTCCGGCGCTTCGTCGCCGAGCCGGCCGCCACGCGCGTGCTGTCGTACATCTCCGCCTACCTGGTGGGCGGGCTGGAGGGACACTACTATCCCGACCTCTACAACCCCGCCTGCCTCGACGCGGCGGCCACCGTCAAGAGCGCGCTGGCCAACCCGGACCTGGTCAAGGGCGTCAAGGCGCATGCCGAGATCGGCGGTTTCGCGCGCTGGGGCCTGGACGTCATGCGCATCGCCTCGCGCATCGGGCGCGACGCCGCGCTGCCGGTCTACATCCACTTCGGCCAGCTGTGGCCCAAGCCCGAGCAGGGCGGGCGCGAGGTGAACCCGGACTCGATCTTCAACCAGGTGGTGGACATGCTCAAGCCGGGCGACATCCTGGCGCACCCGTTCAGCCGCCACCCGGGCGGCTTCGTCGAGGAAAACGGCCGCCTGCACCCGCTGGTGCACGAGGCGGTGGCGCGCGGGCTCAAGATCGACGTGGGCCACGGCTCGCATTTCAGCTTCAAGACGGCACGCATCGTGCTTGATGCCGGTGTCATTCCCGATACGCTTGGCGCCGACATGCACGGCTACAACACGCACGTTCCCGCTCCCGCCGGCACGCCGGACAGCCACCCGGACGAGGAGCATTCCTTCCTCGGCCGCACCCAGTTCAGCCTGGTCAGCGCGATGAGCAGCATGCTCGCGCTCGGCCTGCCGCTGAACCACGTGGTGGCGATGGCGACCGCCAACGCGGCGCGCATGGCCGGCATGGAAGGCGAGATCGGCACGCTCAAGGTGGGCGGCGCCGCCGACATCAGCGTGCTCGACGACCGCCGCGGCCGCTGGGTGCTGGAAGACAACGAAGGCACGCAACTGGTGACGGACCGCATGCTGTCGCCGCTGTTCTGCCTGCGCGACGGCATCCGCCACGACGCCACTTCGCCGACGCTGCCGCTGGCACGCGCGGCCTGACCGAGCAAGGAGAGAGCCGATGAACCGGCAAGGCAAGGCGAAGGCCCACGACGGGCCGCAGGGCATCGGCGCGTCGCTGCCGCGCAAGGAAGACGAGCGCTTCATGCGCGGGCGCGGCGAGTACGTGGGCAATATCCGCATGGTGGGCATGCTCGACGTGGCCTTCGTGCGCAGCCCGGTCGCGCACGGCCACATCGTCGGCATCGAGAAGCCGGCCGGCTTCGAGCACGCGGTGTACACCATCGCGGATCTCGACGGCGTGGCGCCCATCGTCGCCAATTCGGGGCTGCCCGGCTTCAAGCCCTCGGAGCAGCCGGTGCTGGCGCAGGGCAAGGTGCGCCAGGTCGGCGAGACCATCGCCATGTGCGTGGCGGCCACGCGCGCGGCGGCCGAGGACATCGCCGCGCAGGTCTTCGTGGATTTCGAGGAACTGCCCGCGGTGGTCGACATGCTGGCCGCGCGCAGCGCGCCTCCGGCGCTGGTGCACGAGCACTGGGGCGACAACGTGTTCCTCGAGGCGTTCGTCGACGCGCATCCCGAGGTGGACCTCGAGGCCATCCGCCGCGACGCGCCGATCCGCGTGCGCCGCCGGCTGCGCACCGCGCGCCAGAGCATGGCGCCGATGGAAGGGCGCGGCGTGGTGGCGCACTGGGACAAGCGCCTGTCGCAACTGATCGTGCACACCTCGGCGCAGATGCCGCACATCACGCGCACGGGCCTGGCCCACTGCCTGGGCCTGGACGAGGGGCAGGTGCGCGTGATCGCGCCGGACGTCGGCGGCGGCTTCGGCTACAAGGGCATCCTGCTGCCGGAGGAAGTCTGCTGCGGCTGGCTGGCCATGCGGCTGGAAAAGCCGGTGCGCTGGATCGAGGACCGCCGCGAGCAACTGACGGCCAACGCCAATTGCCGCGAGCACGCCTACGACATCGCCGCCTACGCCGACCGCGACGGCCGCCTGCTGGCGGTGGAGTGCGAGGCGCACGTGGACTCGGGCGCCTATTCGTCCTACCCGTTCTCGGCCTGCCTGGAGGCCGCGCAGGTCGGCAGCATCCTGCCGGGGCCGTACAAGATGGAGCGCTACCGCTGCCGCACGTGGTCGGTGGCTACCAACAAGCCGCCCATCCTGCCGTACCGCGGGGTGGCGCGCACCGGGGTCTGCTACGCCATCGAGACCATGATGGACGCGATCGCCGTGCAGGCCGGCATCGAGCCTTACGAAGTGCGGCTGCGCAACCTGGTGCAGCCGCACGAGATGCCCTACGACAACATCACCAACAAGCATTTCGACAGCGGCGACTATCCCGAGGCGGTGCGGCGCGCCATGCGCGCCATCGACCTGCCCGCGGTGCGCGCGCGCCAGCAGCGCGGCGAGGCCGACGGCAGGCGCATCGGCTTCGGCATGGCGGTGTTCTGCGAGCAGGGCGCGCACGGCACCTCGGTCTACCACGGCTGGGGCATCCCGATGGTGCCCGGCTACGAGCCGGCCGTGATCCGGCTGACGCCGGACGGCGTGCTCGAAGTGCGCGCCGGCGTGCACTCGCACGGGCAGAGCATGGAGACCACGCTGGCGCAGATCGCCCACGAGGTGCTCGGCATCGACACCGGGCGCGTGCGCATCGTGCTGGGCGACACCGGCGTCACGCCGTATTCCACCGGCACCTGGGGCTCGCGCTCGATCGTCATGGCGGGCGGCGCGGTGGGCCAGGCGGCCAAGGAACTCAGGCAGCGCCTGCTCAAGATCGGCGCATGGCTGCTCGGCGCGGCGCCGCAGGACGTGCGCTGGGAGGACGGCGCGGTGGTGGGCGCCGGCGGGCGGCGCACGCTCGCGGAGATCGCGCGCACCTGGTATCTGGCGCCGCAGTTGCTGCCGCCGGACGTGGACCCGCGCGGCCTGGAAGTGTCCACCTCCTACCAGGCGCGGCGCGACACCGGCACCTTCAGCTACGCCTGTCACGCGGTGGTGGTGGCGGTGGACACCGAACTGGGCCACACCGAGATCCTCGACTACGCGATCGTCGAGGACGGCGGCGTGCTGATCAACCCGATGGTGGTCGACGGACAGGTGTTCGGCGGCGCCGCGCAGGGCATCGGTACGGCGCTGTATGAAGCCATGCCGTACAGCGCGGACGGCCAGCCGCTCGCTTCGACGCTGGCCGACTACATGCTGCCGGGCGCCACCGAGGTGCCGGCCATCCGGATCGAACACATGGAAACACCCGCGCCTTACACCGAATTCGGCCAGAAGGGCATCGGCGAGAGCGGCGCCATCGGCTCGCCGGCGGCCATCGCCAACGCCGTCAACGATGCGCTGCGCGCGCTTGGCGCCGAGGTGCTGGAGCTGCCGGTGTCTCCGCGCGTGGTGGTCGAGGCGCTCAGCCGTGCCCGCGCCGCGGCGGGAGTCGTAGCATGAAGCCGTCGGTATTCGACTACGCCCGCCCGCTGACCTGCGCGGACGCGTTCGCCCATCCCGACCTGGCCGACGGCATGGCCAAGTTCGCGGCCGGCTGCCAGTCGCTCGGGCCGATGATGAACCTGCGCCTGGCCCAGCCCGGCATGCTGGTGGACCTGCGCGCCATTGCCGCGCTGCGCGAATGCGGCGCGCAGGGCGACGCGGCCGTGCTCGGCGCGTGCATCACCCATGCCGAGATCGAGGACGGCAAGGTCGACGACGGCACGCAGGGGCTGATGCCCCACGTGGCGCGCGGCATCGCCTACCGCGCGGTGCGCAACCGCGGCACGCTGGGCGGCAGCCTGGCCCATGCCGACCCCGCCGCCGACTGGATCAACACCATGTGCGCGCTCGACGCCGAGTTCCTGGTCAGCGGCCCGCGCGGCGCGCGCACGGTGGCCAGCGCCGACTGGATGCTCGGCGCCTTCACCACCGCGCTGGAAGGCGACGAGATCCTGACCGGCGTGCGCTATCGGTGGCTGTCTCCGGCGGCGCGCTGGGCCTACTACAAGTTCAACCGCAAGCCCGGCGAATTCGCCGAGGCGATCGCCATCGTGATCGACGATCCGGCCGCCGGCACGTGCCGCGCGGTGATCGGCGCCATCGACGGCGCGCCGCACCGGATCGACGACGCGCGCGCGCTGCTCGCGCCGGGCGCCGATGCCGGCTTGCCCGGGCGCCACGTCGAGGCCGCCGGGCTGGACGCGGACAGCTATGAATTCCAGGTGCACCGCGTGGCGCTCGAGCGCGCCATCGCCATTGTGCAGCGCCACGGCAGGAACCCGCTATGAACGACCTCACCGATCTTTCCGACCTCACCGACCCCGCTGCCTCTGGCGGCCACGACGCCGTGACCGTGCCCGTGATCGAGCACGCCATCGAGCTGACCGTCAACCGCGCCCGCGTGCGGGCCACGGTGGAGCCGCGCACCAGCCTGGCCGACTTCCTGCGCGAGCAGCAGATGCTGTGCGGCACCAACATCGGCTGCGAGCAGGGCGTGTGCGGCGCCTGCACGCTGCTGGTCGACGGCGCGCCGGCGCGCTCCTGCATCACGCCGGCGGTGGCCTGCGCCGGCGCGAGCGTGCAGAGCATCGAGGGCTTCGACGACGACCCCGCCATGCGCGAGCTGCGCGAGGCCTTCCGCGCCGAGCACGCGCTGCAATGCGGCTACTGCACGCCCGGCATGCTGATGACCGCGCGCGACATCGTGACCCGGCTGCCCGATGCCGACGACGCGCGCGTGCGGCTGGAGCTGTCCGGCAACCTGTGCCGCTGCACCGGCTACGTCGGCATCGTGCGGGCCATCCGGCGCGTGCTGGAGGCGCGCCGCGCGCGTGCCGCCGCGCCGGCCGCGCCGGCTGTGCAACTCGCCGGCGCCTGATTCAGGAATTCACAGGGAACCATGATGGAAATCGAACAAAGCTTCACCGTGCCATACCCGCGCGCCAGCGTGTGGGCCTGCTTCCATGACGCGCCGGGCGTGGTCGGCTGCCTGCCCGGCGCGTCGCTGCTCGCGCCGCCCGAGGGCGGCCTGCTCAAGCTGGCGATGGCGGTCAAGCTGGGCCCGATCGCCGCCTCGTTCAGCGGCGACGGCGAGATGCGGCTCGACGAAGACGCCTTCCGCGGCAGCGTCAGCGGCGGCGGCGTCGACCGCAAGAGCGCCTCGCGCGTCAAGGGCGTGGCGGCCTTCGCGCTGGAAGAGGCGGCGCCGGGACAGACGCGCGTCGACGTGAAGGTCGACTACACGATCGCCGGCAGCCTCGCGCAGTTCTCGCGCGGCGGCCTGGTGAAGGACCTCGCCACGCGCATGACCGAGGCCTTCGCCGCCAACCTCAAGGCCAGGCTCGACGCCAGCGCGCCGGCGGCGGCCCCCGCGCCGGCG